>DATFRE010000627.1:0-6855 GCA_035263545.1 Dongiaceae bacterium | reverse complement strand
CATGGCCATGGGCCGCTGAGTCACCGCATGGAGCGGAAACTCATCCTCAGGCGCGGCGGTGCCCTCCTCCAGTGGCCGGTACCAGATCGGCAAGGGATCGAAATAGGCGGCGATGCGCGGTCGGTCGCGCTCCGGCGGCTGCACGGCGCCATGGCCTTGCGCCGCGAGGCGGAATTTCTGCAACACCTCGCTATAGAGCTGCAGCACGACGGGCTCGGCATGGTCGATGAAACCCATGGAGGTAGCCCAGTCCAGATAGCCCTTGTTGGCGTGGCGGAAGAAGCGCTGGTCATCGGGAATCTCGTAATGCCAGAAGCAGCCATGAGCGATGTAGCGCTCGAGCTGGCTCGGATTGGGCTCGCCGGTGCCTTGCTTGCTCCCGTCGCCGCGCCATCCGGCGAGCATGCCGATGCCGGGCTTGCGCTGGTGATTGACGATGTAGTCGGCGTAGAGCCCGGGATATTTCGGCCGGCCGTCGAGCTCGACGAGGCCGGGCAGCTTGAGCCGCGCGCCGAGCTCGATCAGCACATCCTGGAAGGGCCTGACATCGCGGTCGGGCGCCACCACCGGCTGACGGATCGCATCGCCCGCGGAATCGGCATGACTGATGGGGCGATCGAGAAGCGAGATGCAGTCGTAGCGCTCGAGATAGGTGGTGTCGGGAAGGACGAGATCGGCATAGGCCACCATCTCCGAGAAATAGGCATCGGCATAGATGATGCGGGGGATGCGATAGCCTTCGCCCTCGCGCTCGCTGAGCATGGCGATGGTGCCCGACGCATTCATGGCCGAGTTCCAGGCCATGTTGCTCATGTAGAGGAAGAGCGTGTCGATGGGATAGGGATCGCGCGCCCAGGCATTGCGGATCACCATATGCATCAGCCCGTGAGCGGCGAGCGGCGCCTCCCAGCTATAGGCTTTGTCGATGCGCCGGGGCGTTCCGTCCGCCTCAACGAGAAGATCCGCGGGCCCGGTGGGAAAGCCCAGCGCCGGCCCGCCGAGAGAGGTGCCCGGATGGCTGTCGCCGTTCGGGCGGATGGCGGGCGGGATCGGCCGCGGGAAGGGCGGCTTGTAACGCCAGCCGCCGGGGCAATCGATGCTGCCCAGCAGCATCTGGAGCAGATGGATCGCCCGGCAGGTGTGGAAGCCGTTGGAATGCGCCGAGATCCCGCGCATGGCATGCATGGAGACCGGCCGGCCGATCATCATCTCGTGGCGCCGCCCGGCCCAGTCGGTCCACGGGATGTCGAGGACGATCTCCTTCTCGAAGGCGGCCTCGGCCAGCTCCGCGGCGAGGCGCCGGATGGTCGCTGCGGGAATGCCGGTCTCCGCAGCGACGGTCTCCGGCGCGTAGCCGGGATCGAGATAGCGCTCCGCCATGAGCTGGAAGACGGTGGTCGCCTTGCGCCCGCCCGGCAGGGTGAATTCGCCGGCGATCACGGGCGAGGCCTCCGGCGCATTGGCGTCCATCGCCCGGTTCGTCGCACGATCCCAGCACAAGCTGCGGCCCGCGACATCGCGGGCGAAGAGGCCGTCATCGGCGCCGCCCGGATTGCGGATCACCAGCCACGGCGCGTTGGTATAGCGGACGAGAAAATCGAGATCGATGCGATCGGCCTTCAGCAGCTCGTGAACCAGCGAGAGGACGAGGAGGCCGTCGGTCCCGGGATTGATCCCCAGCCATTCATCGGCGATGGCGGAATAGCCAGTTTTCACCGGGTTGACCGAGACGAACTTGGCGCCGCGCCCCTTCAGCTTGCCGAGGCCGATCTTGATCGGATTGCTGTCATGGTCCTCGGCAACCCCGAACATGAGGAAATAGCGGGTGCGTTCCCAATCCGGCTCGCCGAACTCCCAGAAGGAGCCGCCCAGGCTATAGAGCCCGGCGGCGGCCATGTTGACGGAGCAGAAGCCGCCATGGGCGGAGTAATTCGGCGTGCCGAACTGCTGCGCCCACCAGCCGGTCAGCGCCTGGCTCTGGTCGCGGCCAGTGAAGAAGGCGAGTTCGCGCGGATTGCGGGCGCGGATCTTGCCGAGCCAGTCGGCGGCGATCGCTATCGCCTCGTCCCAGCCGATCTCCCGGAACTCGCCCGAGCCCCTAAGCCCGGTGCGCAGCAGCGGGGAGGTGAGCCGTGCGGGCGAGTAGTGGTTCATCAGGCCCGCCGAGCCCTTGCCGCAGAGCACACCCTGGTTCACGGGATGGTCGCGGTTGCCCTCGATATAGCGGATCTGCCCATCCTTCAGATGAACCTTGATGCCGCAGCGGCAGGCGCACATGTAGCAGGTCGTGCGCTTGACCTCGTCGGAAATGGGACGCGAGAGTTCGATCTTCTCTTCGGCGCGCGGCACGCGAATCTGCTCCCTGTTCGGCCTCATAGAAAAGGCAAAGCGCCCGCCGGTCAAACCCGATATCGGCTGTCCAAGCGTTCGCGATCCGTTGCCAAGACCCCTGGCGCGCTCGCGCTGCCGGCGCTAGCCTCCGGGCATGAGTGAATCCATCAGCGACACGACCCTGGACGCCCGCGGGCTCAAATGCCCGCTGCCCGTGCTGAAGGCGCGCCGGGCGCTGAAGGAGGTTCCGCCCGGCGGCATCCTGCGTGTGCTGGCGACCGATCCCGGGGCCGAAAAGGACTTCGCCCATTTCTGCGAGACGACGGGCTGCGAGCTGCTGGAAAGCAGCTGGGACGCCGGCGAGCTCCAGATCGCGTTGAGGAAGCCGGCCTAGTCGGACAGGGACCGCTGTCCCGACCCTTCAGCCGTCATGACGAGAATGAGAAAGGCTGCCGTCCCGGCTACTGCCAGCATTCGAGCGAGACGGTGAATTCCCGCGCCCGGCCGGCGATCTCCGCTGCGGTCAGGAACGTGGTCGAGGGCTCGGTCTCGTAGTCGACATCCTGGGCATCGAGGAAGGAGCGCAGGAGATTGGCGCTGACGGCGAAGTTGACGTTCTGAGGCACGTCGATGGTGTTGTCTGCCTCGGCATCCGCCGTGGGATCGAATTTCGACTGCACCACGCCGACCACATGGCCCGCCATGTCGAGCACCGGCCCGCCGCTATTGCCATGCTGCACGGGGGCGGTGATCTGGATCAGGGTGCGGTCATTGTCTGGCCCCGCCAGGGAGCTGATATTGCCCGTGGTCACGTTGAGATCGCTGGAAATCTCGTCATGCAGCGGAAAACCGGCGATGAGGATGGCGTCGCCCGTCCTAACACCGCGCCCGTCGCGAAAGCGGGCGACATTGCCGTTGGGCTTGGGTCCCTTGAGCAGCGCCAGGTCGTTCGCCTTGTCGACCGCCAGGAGCTGCAGGACCTGGCCCTCCGGAAAGCGCATTTCCTTGCAGCCATCGACCACATGCTGGTTCGTGACGATATGGCCCTTGGCTGAGACATAAAAGCCCGAGCCCGTGGCATAGAGCTTGAGCTTGGGGGAGGTCGCGCTGGGCGCCACGGTCTTGTTGACATTGGTCGCTTCGAAGCGCGAGGCGAGAAGGGCGGCCAGAAGGTCGGATGAGATCTCGCCCGTCTGGGTCAGGCCGCGGTCCTTCTGGAAGGCCTTGATGGCACCGACGGTCGCATCGTTCAACGTGTTGTCGCGGGCCCCGGGATCATAGCCGAGCGCAGCCAGTGCCGTCTTGACCGTGGCGATCAGGGTGTTGGGCGTGCTGGGCTGGGGCGCGAGCGCCGATATGTCCGGGTTCTTGGAGGCGGCACCCCCGCTCGTCGTACCCTCCGACGGCGTCTTCGGACGGTCGGATCCATTGGTCGTGTTCGCCACCGGGCCTGGCGGCATGACGAGGTCGAGATCGTTGGCCGCCCGCTGGCGCAACGCCTTGGCCTGGGCCAGCTCGGTGGAGGAAAGCTCCTTCGAAACGTCGTTGCGATTGCTCTCGGCGAGCTTGCGGTCGTCGGCTTCCTCCGCCTTGTCGGCGGCCAGCGCATAGAGGACATAGGCATAGACGAGATTCCGGGCGACGCCGGTGCCATCGTGATAGAGCACGCCCAGATTGTTGAGAGCCCGGCTCGACCCTTGATGCGCCGCCGCCTTGTACCAGGAAATGGCCTGGACGATGTCGGTTGGCAGGCCCAGCCCCTGCTCGTAGAGATAGCCGAGGGAGGCTTCGGAATCCGCATCGCCCTGCTCGGCGGCGGCGCGGTACCAATGGGCCGCGCTGGGCAGGTCCTTCGTCACGCCGCGCCCGCTCTGATACATGACGCCGAGATTGTACTCGGCCACCTCGAAGCCCTTGTCGGCGGCCTTCTGATACCAATGCACCGCCTCGGCGGGATCCTCGGGCACGCCTTCGCCCATATCGTGCATGTAGCCGACCATGTTCAGGGCCGCGGCATGGCCCTGGGCGGCGGCCCTGAGGAACCACTTCATCGCCGCATCGAAGCTGCGCTTCTGGCCTCCCGATCCGTCATGGAAGACCAGGCCATAGTCGTACTCGGCCTCGGGATCGCCATGTTCGGCGCCCTGGCGATACCAGCGCAGCGCCTCGCGCTGATCCTGGCGGACGCCATTGCCATAGAAAAAGAGATCGCCCAGATCGGCCATAGCCGGGGCATAGCCTTGATTGCAGCTGCGCTGAAACAGAAGGGCCGCCTGCTTGTAGTCCTGCTCGACACCGAGGCCATCGGAATACATCTTGCCGAGGAGCCGCTCGGCCTTGGGATCGCCGGCCTTGGCCAGGGGCTGAAGCTCGGCTAGCGCCGCCTTGTAGTCGCCGCTCTGATAGGCCTTGTTGGCCGCGGCAAAATCCGCCATCGCCGGGGGTGCGAAACCGACGACCAGCAGGGCCAGCATGAATAAGGGGCGCAGGGACTGCATTTGGGCGAGCGGACTATATCACAGGGCTACCGCGGCGAGGGCTATCCTTGCGGCTTATTGAGGGGCTGGAGTCGAGGGCTGCTCCATCTCGCTGTAATAGCGCTGGGCGCCCGGATGGAGCGGGATGGGCACCGCCTGCAGGGCCGAACCCGGCTTGACCTGGCGCCCGAGTGCTCCGGATTCGTCGAGGAGCTTCCGATTTCCCTGATCCCACAATGACTTAGTCAGGTTGTAGACCAGGGTCTCGTCCTGGCTGGCGGCCACCAGCCAGAGCACGCCGAGGCCGAGCGTCGTGGTGGTGGCGACCCCCTGATAGCTGTTGGCCGGAATGACATCGACGCTCAGGAAGTCATATTCGCGGCGCAGATCGGCGATCTTCTCGCCCTCCACCGGCAGCAGTGCGATGGGCTGGCGCTTGGCGAGATCGGCGATGGCCGGCAGCGGCACGGCGTCGACGATCATGAGCGCGTCCAGCTCGCTGGCCTCGAACTGGCTGATGGCCATCGAGATGTCGGAGAAGTCGGGCTTCAGGCGCTTCTCGTTGAGCCCGGCGGCCTTCAGCACCAGGCCTGCGGTCAGCATGTTGCCGGCATTCTTCGGTCCGAAGCCGACCCTCTTGCCCCTGAGCTCCGCCATCGATTTGATCTTGCCGTCATTGCGGACGATGACGTGCAGGCTCTCCTGGTAGAGATTGGCGATGGCGCGCAAATCGGTGATGGCGCCGGCCTCGGCGAAGACGCTTTTGCCTTTGAAGGCCCAATAGGCGATGTCGGCCTGGCTCAGGCCGGAATCGAGCTGACCCGAGCCGATGGCGCCGACATTCTCAACCGACCCTGCGGTCGCCTGGGCGACGGCGATCAGGCCCGGAACGCCGCAGCTTCCGCCGTCATCGCAGCTTCGGCTGCCGGGCGGGTTGCTGACCACACCGGCAATCACGCCGCCGAGTATGAAGAGGGAGCCGCCGGTCTCGCCGGTACCGATGCGGAAATATTGGACGTCCTGGGCTGCGGCCGGTTCGAGCAGGAACTGTCGCGGAGACAGCAGCGAGAGGGCGCCAAGCGCCATGCCGGCGCGCAGGACCCGACGCCGCGACCAGCGGCTTGCCAGCCCATCAACCCTTTGCCGCCAACGCAACGCCAGCCACCTGCGTTAGATCATCTGCGCCGCCTCAAAATAGGATCGGCAACGCCGCGGCGCCAGGGGCAAGGCGTGTTATTTCGCAGGCCAGCGGCGATTTTTCAGCTGTTCTTGTCGGTCTCGGCTGGCGCCGGATCTGCCGCCGGAGACATGCCCAGCCGGCGCTTGATCTCTGCCACATCGGTGAAGATCTTCTTAAGGCGGAACATGTAGCGCACCTGCTCGAAGAATTTCTCCCGGGGCATGGCCGGCATGCCGATGACTACGGCGCCAGGGGCGATCCGGTTACTGCCCACCTGAGCGCCGGCCAGCACCACGGCATCATCGCCGATGGTGATGTGGTCGGCGATGCCGACGCCGCCGGCGAGGATCACTCTGTTGCCGATCCGGCAGCTGCCGGAGATCCCGACCCGGCCGGCGATCAGGCAGCCTTCGCCGATCTGGTTGTTGTGGCCGATCATCACGAGGTTGTCGATCTTGGTGCCGGCACCGATGACGGTGGCCTCGATCGTGCCGCGGTCGATGCAGCTATTGGCGCCGACCTCCACATCGGGCCCCAGGATCACGGTGCCGAGCGAGGCGATGCGGGAGATGCGGGGCGCCCCGGCCGGCGGCGGCGATCCCGGCTCGGGGATGGCGAAGCTGAAGCCGTCCGCCCCGATGCTGGCATTGTTGTGGAGGATCACCCGGTCGCCGATCTCGACCCGCTCGCCGATCCTGACGCCCGGATGGAGCAGGGCTTCGGCGCCGATGCGGGTATGGGCGCCGATGGTGACATGGCCGAGGATGACGGCGCCGCGGCCGATCCGGGCGCCTGGGCCGATCTGGACGAAGGGTCCGATGGAGGCGGGCTCCTCCACCACCGCCGAGGGATCGACCACCGCCGAGG
>DATFRE010000626.1:0-6967 GCA_035263545.1 Dongiaceae bacterium | reverse complement strand
GATCTTCAGTGCGGCGTCGCGCGCATAGGGCGTGCCTGGGAACCGGTTGACCACCTCGTTCAGCGCGTCCAGGGCCTGCTCGGTCATCTTCTGGTCGCGCCGCACGTCCTCGATCTGCTCATAGTAGCAGAGCGCCTTCAGGTAATAGGCGTAGGCGGCATCCTTGCTGCCGGGATGCAGGTCGAGGAAATGGTCGATCGCCGAGATGGCATCGGTGTAGCGGTTGCCGCGGTAATAGGCATAGGCATCCATGATCTCGGCCTGGGGCGCGATGGCCGAGTAGGGATGCTGCTTTTCCACTTCTTCGAAGAATTTGGTCGCATCGCTGATGTTGCGAGCCTGGAGGGCGGCCATGCCCTGATTGTAGAGCGCCTCGGCGGGCTCGTCGGGGATCTGGTTCGGGTCCTTGGTATCGGAGGTCGAGGAGCAACCGGCGAGCCCGGCGCATAGCAGGCCGCCGATCAGAGCCAGGGCCGCAAGACCCGGCAGCGGTCGCATGCGATGCTTCATTCGTCTCTTGTCTCGCCTTGAAGTCCCGCTCGAAGCGTGGCGGAGCGCACTATAGGCAGCGCGCGCGGCCCTCTCAAGCGGCAGGGTCAGCCGCGCAGCCCGGCGACGCGCTTCGGCTCGGGGGAGGGTGAGGCCGCCGCGTTGGAATCGCTCCAGCACCACGCATCGCGCCGCTGGAACAGGGCTCGGAGCAGCCGATGGTTGAGCTTGTGGCCGGAGCGGCGGCCTTCGAAACGGCCCATGATCGGCGCGCCGGCAAGATAGAGGTCGCCCAGCGCATCGAGGGCCTTGTGGCGCACGAACTCGTCGGGGAAGCGCAAGCCCCCCTCGTTCAGGACGCCGTCATGGGTCACGACAATGGCATTCTCGAGCGAGGCGCCGCGGGCGAGCCCGGCGGCTCTCAGCGCATCGACCTCGTGCAGGAAGCCGAAGGTGCGCGCCCGGCTCAGCTCGTTCTTGAAGGCGCCGTCCACCAGCTCGACCTCGCAGCGCTGGGGAGCGATGGCCCCGGCGCCGTAATCGACCTCGAAGTCGATGGAGAAGCCCTCGCCGGGCCTGAGCGACACGCTCCGGCCCCCGGCCGAGAGGGTGACGGGGCGCAGGATCTTGACGAAGCGGCGTGGCGCCTCGAGCTCGACCACGCCGGCGCATTCGATCATGAAGACGAAGCCCCAGGCGCTGCCATCCATGATCGGAAGCTCGGGCCCCTGGACCTCGATCAGCAGGTTGTCGATGCCGCCGCCGGCGAGCGCCGCCATGACATGCTCGATGGTCGCGACCTGGACGCCTTCGGCCTCGATCGCGGTGCACATCGGCATGTCGGCGACATGACGCCAATCGGCGGGGATCGAGACACCCCGGCCCGCGAGATCGGTGCGGCGGAAGACGATACCCGAACCGGCGGGGGCGGGGATCATGGCCATGGAGACATGCCCGCCATGGTGGAGTGCGGTCCCCGAGCAATGGATTGCGTTCTTCAGCGTCGTCTGTCGCTGCAGCGGGCGCTGGTCGGGCGCCGGTCGTTCTTTATGACTCATCAATGACTTTCTTTCGAGACCGGGTCGGCTTCCCCCGAGCACCGCGGGATCCCCGGATCGGCGCACGAGGCCCGAATCCGGGGTTCCAGTGACTGACGGACAGCCTATTGCCCTTTCGGCTGCCCGTCCAGTTGCCCGTCCGGGCCTTCTAGTTCGCCTGCCGCCTCAAAAACGCCGGAATGTCAAGCAGATCTTCCTCGGCCCGGCTGGTGGCCAGACGGTCCTTGGGGTCGAGCCCGCTGAGCCGCGGTTGCACCGGCGGCGGCGCTGCCGGAGCCGTGGCCGCGGGGGCCGGCGCTGCCGGCGCCGCATAGGACGCCGCCGGCGCCTGGGGCGGGCTGGGCGCCGGCTGAGGCGCCGGAGCGGCCGGCCGGGGTGCCGGGGTACGCAGCTGCGGCATTACCGGCTCGCGCGGTTCCGCCGGCGCCGGTGACGCCGAGGCTGATGCTGTAACCCGGGACCAGGCGCTTCCCGTCACCCGGCTGAACAGATTGGGCATCTTCCGGGGCTGCGGGGCCGGCGGCGGGGCGGCGGCCTCGACCGGTGCGGCCGGAGCCGGGGCGGCAGCCGGCGGCATTCGCTCGACCGGCGGCGGAGCGATGAAAGGCTTCTCCGCCGGCGCCGGCCGCTGCGCGGCGGGCTGCGGTGCCGGCTGCATCCGGACTGGCGGGGCCTGCATGGTCGGGGCCGGTTGCGTCATGGCCGGCTGTGCTGCGACCGGCTGGGCGAACCGAGGCGCCTCGGCGACCGCCGGTGCCGCGGCGGGGGCCGCCGCTGCCATGGTCATGGGCTGGGCGGAAAGCGCATTGGCACCCATCGTCTCCCGGCGGATCTCCATGGCGGCGGGCGCGATCGCGAGCCCGGGCTCCGCCATCACGGCGTGGCCGGCGGTCGCGCGGCCGGTGCCGGTCACCAGGCTGAGGGCGACGGGGCGCGGCTGCTGCGCCACCATGCTCTCGATGCCGGTGGCGACCACGGAGATGCGGACCTTGCCTTCCAGGGTCTGGTCGAAGGTCGAGCCGAAGATGATGTTGGCCTCTGGATCGACTTCGCTCCGGATGCGGTTGGCCGCCTCGTCGACCTCGAACAGGGTCATGTCGAGGCCACCGGTGATGTTGATCAGGACGCCGCGGGCTCCCTTCATCGACACGTCGTCGAGGAGCGGGTTGGAGATCGCCGCCTCGGCCGCGGCGATGGCGCGGTTCGGGCCCTCGGCCTCGCCGGTGCCCATCATCGCCTTGCCCATCTCGGTCATGACGGCGCGGATATCGGCGAAGTCCAGATTGATGAGGCCGGGCTTCACCATCAGGTCGGTGACCCCGCGCACGCCGCAATCCAGCACCTGGTCCGCCATGTTGAAGGCATCGGCAAAGGTCGTCTTCTCATTGGCGACCCGGAACAGGTTCTGGTTCGGGATGATGATCAGGGTGTCGACGAACTGCTGCATCTCCTGGATGCCGGCATCGGCAACCCGCATCCGGTGCAGCCCCTCGAAGTGGAAGGGCTTGGTCACCACGCCGACCGTGAGGATGCCCTGCTCACGGGTGGCCGCGGCGATGACGGGGCCGGCACCGGTGCCCGTGCCGCCGCCCATGCCGGCGGTGATGAACACCATGTTCGAGCCCTGGAGCTGGCTGATGATCTCGTCCAGCGCCTCCTCGGCGGCGGCGCGTCCGATGTCGGGGCGCGATCCCGCGCCGAGCCCGGAGGTCAGACTCTGACCGAGCTGGATCCGGCGCTGGCACAGCGACTGCGCGAGCGCTTGGGAGTCCGTATTGGCGACGATGAAGTCGACGCCTTCCAGGTTCTGCTTGATCATGTTGTTGACGGCGTTACCGCCCGCGCCGCCAACCCCCACCACAGTGATCTTCGGCTTGAGCTCGAATTGAGAGCTCGGCATCGACAGGTTCAAAGTCATTGGGTCCCTCCGTTTGTCAGCGTACTGTCATGTCTTTGCCGGTCAATGCCGGCCTCAGTTATGCCCGATTTCATTGGCTTTTCGAGACGTCCTTCCCGTCGCTAAAAATTCTCCCTCAGCCAGTTTCCGAGTCGGCCGAAGAGCCCGTTCGGTGCATCTGCATGCATGCGACTCGGCCGCGGCTCGTCGGTCGCGACGCGCTGCGCATAGGCGATCAGGCCCGCCGCGACACTGAAGGCCGGACCGTTCGTCGATTCCGCCAGACCGCCGATGCGGATCGGCCGGCCCATGCGAACCTGCTTGTCGAGGACGAGCTGAGAGAGCTCGCGCACGCCGGTGAGCTGGCTCGCCCCGCCGGTCAGCACGATCCGCCGTCCTGCGATCTTGTCGAAGCCGCTGGTCTCGAGCCGCGAGCGCACGATCTCGAAGGTCTCCTCGAGTCGGGGCTGGATGATGCCGACCAGGATCGATTTCGGGATCGTGTTGGCCTGGGCCTGATCCTCCTCGCCGACCTGCGGCACGGTGATCTGCTCGCGCTCATCGGCGGGCGAGGGGATGCAGTTGCCGTAGAGCGTCTTCATGCGCTCGGCATGGGCGAGCGGCGTGGAGAGCCCGCGCGCGATGTCGCTGGTCACATGCTGGCCGCCGATGGGGATGCTGTCGGTATAGACGACATTGCCGTCGAAGAAGACGGCGAGCGTGGTGGTCCCCCCGCCCATATCGACGACGCAGACCCCGAGATCCATCTCGTCATCCACCAGGCTCGCTAGCCCCGCGGCATAGGGCGAGACGACGAGGGAGCGGATATCGAGATGGCAGCGGGCGATGCAGGTGCTGAGATTGCGCACCGGCCCGGCGGCGGCGGTCACGACATGCATGTCGACGCCGAGGCGCTCGCCATACATGCCCCGCGGATCGCGGATGCCGCGGCTGCCATCGATGGTGTAGCCGACGGGGATGGAATGGATCAGGCGCCGGTCCGGCGTGGCGTCGAAATGCTGGCCCTGGTCGAGCACCCGGCGCAGATCGACATCGCCCACCTCATGGCCGGCGATGGCGACCTCGACGCCGATGGTCTGGGAGGCCAGATGGCCGCCGGCGACATTGACCGTCACATCGCGCAGCGTCTCGCCCGCCATCTGCTCGGCGGCATGGACGGCGGTCAGGATCGAGGCCTCGGCGGCCTCCATGTCGACGATCGCGCCACCCCGCAAGCCCCGGGCGAGCTGATGGCCGATGCCGATGATCTGCGGGCGGCCGTCCTCGCCACGCCGGGCGACGAAGCAGCACACCTTGGTCGTGCCCACATCGAGGGCCGCCATCAGATCACCCCCGGTCGTCAACCTTGCTTTGCGCATGATCCCTTCGGCCCTTCCCCCTTAGGTGTCGTTGCCCGGCTGGCGCTGCAGCACCGCCGCCGGGCCGAGCCGGACCACGAGACGGTCCGGCATCCGCATGTCGATGACGCTGAGATCGCGGGCGAGCAGGTTCTGCTGCTTCTCCAGCCGCGCCAGGAGCGACCAGGCCACCTGCGGCGAATCCGCCGGCAGCTTCACGCCGACCCCGTTGTCGAATTGCAGATTCCAGCGCCGGTCGCCGACCCAGACCGCGGCCCGCACGCGGGCCGCCAGCTGCGGCTCGCGCGCGAGCATGTCGAGCAGATCCGCCGTGTGCTGCGGGGCGCCATCGCCGACCACCACCGGCAGCCGGGCGAAGCGGGCGATATCGACATCGCTGATCGGATGGCCTTCCCGGTCGATCAGCTGGAAACTGCCATTCTGCTGCCAGATCGCCGCCGGATAGTCCTCGGAGATGCGGATATAGAGGGCATCGGGCAGGCGACGCTCCACGGTCACGCTGCGGATCCAGCCGAGATCCTCCAGGTGCTTCTTCATCTGGGCGGGATCGATGCCCAGCAGCGGGTCGCCCATATGGACGCCGAGGCTTCCGAGCAACACCTCGCGCGGGGTGTTCCGCCGCCCCTCGACGATGACCTGGCGCAGGCGATAGCCGGCTTCCGCGCTCGCCAGCAGCAGGCGATCCTTCGCCCGGGCATAGAGAGCCGTGGGGATGCCGGCGCGCCAGACCCAGCCGGCCCCGCCGGCGATGAGAAGCAGCAGGACGAGGATGCCGGCGGCGCGCCAGGCAAAGCGCCGCCAGCGCGGCGCGGGGCGCCGCCGCACGGCCTGCCGCGCTGCCGGCTGACGCGCCGCGGACGCACGTGCCGCAGGTTGGCGTGCCGCCGGCTGGCGCGCCTTCCTTCCAGTGGCGCGCGGCGGGGCGGGGCGCTCGAGCGCGTCGGCGTTCAACTGTCGCATTCAGCGTGCTCCACCATCCAGCCGACGAGATCGGGAAAGGAGATGCCGCGATAGGCGGCCTGCTCCGGCACCAGGGAGAGAGGCGTCATGCCGGGCTGGGTGTTGATCTCCAGGAGATAAAGGCCGTCGAGATCGGGCGCGGTGTCGTCGTAGCGGAAATCGCAGCGGGTGACGCCACGGCAGCCCAGCGCGCCATGCGCGGCGACCGCCATGCTCTTCGCCGCCTCGGCGACCTTGTGCGACACCGGGGCGGGGATCAGGTGATCGGTCTTGCCGGCGGTGTATTTGGCCTCGTAGTCGTAGAAGCCCATATGCGGGCGAAGCTCGGTGACGGCGAGAGCTTCGCCGCCCATGACCGCGACGGTCAGCTCGCGTCCGGGGATGTAGCGCTCGACCAGCACCTGGGGACCGAAGGGCCAGTGCTCGCTGCCCAGCGGCGGCAGGTTGTCGCCAGGCCGCACAATGCGCACGCCGACGCTGGAGCCTTCGGCGGCGGGCTTGGCCACATAGGGCCGCGGGAAGGGATCGCTCTTCAGCAAGGTCTCGACGGTGATGACCTTGCCCTCGGGACAGCGAAGCCCGATGCCCGCAAAGACCTGCTTGGCCAGCGGCTTGTCCATGGCCAATGCCGAGGCGAGGAGGCCCGAATGGGTGTAGGGCAGAGCCAGCAGATCGAGCAGGCCCTGGACCCGCCCATCCTCGCCGAAATGGCCGTGCAGCGCGTTGAACACCGCATCGGGGCGCGGCTGGAGGGCACGCAGCAGATCGTCGAGATCATGGCCGACATCGATGGTCAGCACGTCATAGCCCTTCTGGCTGAGGCCTTCGGCGCAGGCCTTGCCGGTCACCAGCGAGACCTCCCGCTCCGCCGAGCGCCCGCCCATCAGGACCGCGACCCGCTTGCTCATCGGCGCGTCTCGGGGATCGGCGCATCGATGGCGTGCGCCTCGATGCCGATGCGCCGGATCTCCCAGCGAAGCTCGATGCCGCTGGTCTCGCGCACGCGCCGGCGCACCGTCTCGCCGAGCGCCTCGATCTCGGCGGCGGTGGCGCCGCCGGTGTTGACCAGCCAGTTGGCGTGCGCCGGCGACACCTCGGCACCGCCGACGCGCCGGCCCTTCAAGCCGCACGCCTCGATCAGCCGCCCCGCGTAGTCGCCCGGCGGGTTCTTGAAGA
The DNA here is from genome assembly GCA_035263545.1 of Dongiaceae bacterium. Lineage (GTDB taxonomy): Bacteria > Pseudomonadota > Alphaproteobacteria > Dongiales > Dongiaceae > DASXQK01. Next base: position 8 of record DATFRE010000626.1, on the reverse strand, counting down.
TCGATCCG
>DATFRE010000625.1:0-6885 GCA_035263545.1 Dongiaceae bacterium | reverse complement strand
AATGTCGACAAGCGGCCCTTTCCCGGCTTCGTGAAGTCCTACATGCACAATGGCTATTTCACCAGCCTCGAGAACGTCGTCGATTTCTACAACACGCGCGACGTCAAGCCCCGCTGCCCGGACGCCTTCACCCCCGAAAGCGAGGCCGTGGCCCGGGGATGCTGGCCGGAGGCCGAAGTACCGGAAACCGTGAACCGCAAGGAGTTGGGGGATCTGAAGCTGACGGCCGAGGAAGAGGGCTCGCTGGTCGCCTTCATGAAGACCCTCAGCGACGGGTATAGCGGCGCGGGCCAGTAGAACCAGCCCGAGAGCGGCGCCGATTATTCAGCGGTCACGGCGCCGGAAGGTCGGCACGTTTCGACCACGCGATAATTGCGCCGATCATGGTCGTGACCGCAAGTGCCGCCCCGAACTCGTCGATATACCAGTCGGTGGGCCCGGCGTTCGTCGTCAAAGGCGTGAATATGGACTGGACGATCGTATTGTGCGTGCCGTGCAGTATGGCCGCGGGCCAGACGCTTCCTGAGCGTAGCCGCAACCATGCGAGGATGAAGCCCAGCGATGTTGTCATCACGGTAAAGCAGATGAACCTGTACCAGTCCGGCGTGGCAAACGAACCGTACTCACCCAACAGCATTGCCGGAAAGTGCCAAGCTGCCCACATGAGGCCACTGATCAGGGCTAATCCGGCAAAGCTGGAAACCTTCGCCAGATGGGGTACCAGAAAGCCGCGCCAGCCGAGTTCCTCTCCAAGCGCGCGTGCTATCGCCATAACGAGGCCGGCAGTAACGGTCAGGAGCACATAGCCAACCAAACCGACCGTCGCGGGCATGTTCCCGAGCCCGTAGTCGCGGCTTGCAGCTGCCGCGAAGTCGGTGTTGTAAAAGCCGCCAAGCCCCAGCACCCATATCGCAAGATAGGCCGGCAAGACGTAGAGCACGGGGATGATCACGGCCCAGCGGATATAGCGCCAAGAGCCCCATCGCCAACCCAAGGTGGCGATATTTTCGCGGAAGAGCAGGATCGTTATCACGGCAGCGAGTGCCGGAGACCACATCACCGCCACTGTCATCACCTGCACGCCCTTGCCCTGCGCGTGGTGATTCAGGAATTCCAGCGGCAGGGTCAGCAACATCGCAAGCACATAGAACAGGCCGATTTTCAGCCAGATTCGAGCCTTCTCGCCCCGCAGGTCGCCACCAGCATCGAGCCGATCGGATTGTTGCCAAGCAGTCAAAATCCCCTCCTGTCCTGCCAAGGATCAACAGGCGGCGCTGCAACCGCTATTGAAGGAGTCTCCCCAAGCCCTTTTTGAATTCCCCTTCCCAAAGCGACGCTAGCTGATCAGCCCCAGGCTCCGCAAGCTCGCATGGCCCTTGCGGCCGATCACCACATGGTCGTGCAGCAGGATGTCGAGCTTCTCCAGCGCCGCCATGCAGGCCTTGGTGATGGCGACGTCGTCGCGCGAGGGCGTCGGGTCGCCGCTCGGGTGGTTGTGGACCATGATGATGGCGCGCGCGCCCAGCTCGAGGGCGCGCTTGGCGACCTCGCGGGGATAGACCGGCGCGTGGTTGACCGTGCCGGTCTGCTGCTTTTCATGGGCGATGAGGGCATTGCGGCCGTCGAGGAAGAGCAAATGGAACTGCTCGATCTTCTCCTCGGCGAGGTTGGCGTGGCAATAGTCCAGCAGGCTCTGCCAATTGGCGATGACCGGCCGCTCCGTGAGCTCCTGGCGCGTCATCAGCAGGGCGGCGGCGCGCACGGTCTTCAGCGCCGCCACGGCGGCCTCGCCCATACCCGGCACTTTCAGCAGCTCGGCCGGTTCGGCGGCGACCACGGCGGCGAAGCTATGGAAACGGCGCAGTAGATCCTTGGCCAGCGGCTTGACGTCGATGCGCGGAATCGCCTGGCCCAGCAGCAGTTCGATCAACTCGTAATCGGCGAGGGAGTCGGGGCCCTTCTCCAGTAGCTTTTCGCGGAGGCGCTGCCGGTGGCCGAGATAATGCGGCTTGTCCGGCGGCGCGGCCTTCACGCCTGGTAAGGCGGATAATCGAGTCCGGCGGGAGAGCGGGTGAAGATCTCCACCCCATCGGCGGTGACGCCGACCGTATGCTCGAACTGGGCGGAGAGGGAGCGGTCGCGGGTGACGGCCGTCCAGCCATCCTCCAGCACCTTCACCTCGAAGCGGCCGGCATTGATCATCGGCTCGATGGTGAAGAACATGCCTTCCCTCAGCTCGGGGCCCGTGCCGGCGCGCCCGAAATGCAGCACGCTCGGCGCGTCGTGGAAGATGCGCCCGATGCCATGGCCGCAGAAATCGCGCACCACGGAGAAGCGCTCACCTTCGGCGAGCTTCTGGATGGCATCCCCGATATCGCCCAGCCGCGAGCCCGGCCGCACCGTCTCGATGCCGGCCATCATGGCGCGATAGGTGGCATCCACCAGGCGGTGGGCCTTCACGCTCGGCTTGCCGATGAAGTACATGCGGCTGGTGTCGCCATGCCAGCCATCGAGGATGACGGTGACGTCGATATTGAGGATGTCGCCATCCGCCAGCTTCCGGTCGCCCGGGATGCCGTGGCAGACCACATGGTTGATGGAGGTGCAGATCGATTTCGGGAACCCGCGGTAGTTGAGCGGGGCGGGGATCGCCTTGTGATCGACGATGAAGTCATGGCAGAGCTTGTCGAGGACGCCCGTCGTCACCCCCTCGCGCACATGCGGGGTGATCATGTCGAGGGTCTCGGCGGCGAGCCGACCGGCCCTGCGCATCGCGTCGAAGGCCTCCGGCCCATGCAGCTTGATGCGCCGGGCCTCGCCTTGCCATTCCGTGGGTGTTTCCTGACGGGAGTTCATGCCCGCAATTAAGGCCCTGGGGACCGATTTTGCAAGAGGGTGGCAACTGCAGATGGCATGAGGGCGGCGGGCAGCGACAAGGGATCGGCGAGCTCGATCCCCTCCGGCGAGACTTGGCAGCCATAGGCCAGGATCTCGACCCCCGCCGCCCGCGCCGCCGTGAGGGCGGCGGCATAGGCGGGATCGATATCGCCCGCGACCTCGAACTGCCGGCAATCCCCGCGCTGGGCCAGGAACAGCATCACCGAACGCGCACCTTGCCGGTGCAGAGCCATTAGCTCCTTGAGGTGGCGGGCGCCCCGGGCCGTGACCGCATCGGGGAACTCTGCCGCCGCGGCCCGGGACAGCGTGACGCTCTTGACCTCGACATAGCAGGGGGGACGGCTTCGGCCGGTCAGCAGGAAATCGATGCGGGAGGCTTCGCCGCAGGCGACCTCCCGCCGCCGGAGGTCGTAGCCCGAAAGTTCCGGGATCCGGTCCCGGGCCAGCGCCTCCTCGGCCAGGCGGTTGGCATGACCCGTGTTCACGCCCACGAGAGAGCCCCGCGCCTCGACCAGCTCCCAGGTGAGGGGCAGCTTGCGGGCGGCATTGGCGCTGCGGGAGAGCCAGACCCTGGCCCCGGGTGCCGCCAGCCCCATCATGGAGCCGGGGTTCGCGCAGTGGACCGTCTCGACCCGGCCCTCCAGCAACACATCCGCGAGGAAGCGCTTGTAGCGGCGCACCAGCCGGCCGGGGAGGAGGGGAGGCTCGTATTGCATAGGGGGAGGCTTAGCATGGCGGCCGGCACGCCGGGAGGGCCAGGGCAGCTGCCATTCCCTCGGGTCATGCTATGGATGGCGGTGTGATGGACGCCGCCCGCATGATCCTCCCCGACCTGACCGACTTTCCCAACGATGTCCATTCCGGCTGCATCTTCCACGCCGCACGGCAGAGGAGCATTCCCGTCGAGAGGATCATGGCCCCGCGCATCCGCGGCGGGGTGCCCGAGCCCTGGCTCAGGCTCATCATCGGCGGGCGGCGCTATTTCTACAGCCAGGCGATCCTGATCTCAGATCCCGATCCCGCGGACAGCCGCAAGGCCCACCACGTCAATCGGGGATTCGCCCGCTCGAGCGCGGACAAGCATGCCTTCAAGCGCCTGCTAAGCGAGCTCGGCGTTCCGGTCCCAGCGGGCGAGTGCTTCGCGGCCTCGGATATCGCCGGGGCCGAGGCGATGTTCACGAGCCTCGGGCGTCCGGCCTGCGTGAAGCCTCGCCGTGCCGGGCAGGGCCGGCAGGTCTATCCCTGGCTTCGCGACCTCGCGGCCTTCCGCGAGGCCTTTCGCGCCGCCGGACAAGCCTATCCCGAGCTCGTGGTCGAGGAGCATGTGGAAGGCGACCAGGTGCGCTTCTTCTATGTGCGGCCCTTGGTCGTGGGTGTACGCCTCGACCGGCCGGCCAATGTCGTCGGCGATGGCAGCCATTCCATCGCCGAGCTGGCCGCGGCGAAGACCGAGGTGCGCCGCAAGAAGCCGCCGGGCTTTTCGCCGATCCTGCTGGACAAGGAGGCCGATCGCTATCTGGCCCAGCAGGGTCTCGCGCGCGACAGCCGGCCGGCGGCGGGCGCCCGCGTCTTCCTGCGCGGCACCTCCAATCCCGTCACGGGCGGGGAGGGCGTCGATTGCCGGCCCTTCCTGCATCCCTCCTATGGCCGGCTGGTGGAAGATTTCTGCGGCCGGCTGCCGGAGCTGCACCTGTCGGCCATCGACATGATGCTGAGCGACCCGGCCGCGCCCGCAGCACCTGGAAATCACTGGGTGCTGGAGGTCAACAGCGATCCGGGCCTCACCAGCTTCTATTTCCCCTGGGAAGGCGAGCCCCAGGATGTGGGCGGCGCGCTGATCGAGCGGCTCATGGTCGAGCGCTGGTAGCGCCGGCGCTCGATTCCCCGGTTGCAACCGGGGAACGGGCGAAGCAGAGTACGCCCGCTTCGCCATGCCGCAATCCCATCTCCTCGGTCCCTTCCTCGCCGCGACGGCCCTGCTGATGCTGGGCGCCTGCGCCAATCCCTCGGCCGAGAGCATCGCCTGGGCGCGCGACTCCACCACCACGGAGGATGCCCGCGCCGATCTCCATGCCTGCACCATGGATGCCCAGGCCCAGTCCAATCGCGAGCATGACGCGCAGGGCCTGGCGGGCCAGCAGCCCACCGATGTCGGCGCCAGCATCGATGCCTATAACCAAGACAAGCGTGTCGACGAGCTGACCCGGCAATGCATGCTGCTGCGCGGCTATCACGCCGTGACCGCGGGGACGAACTGAATGGCCGCCCAGGGCTCGAAAGAGGAGCGGATCGTCACCGCCGTAGTGCTGATCATCGGCAACGAGATCCTCTCCGGCCGGACCAAGGATGTGAACCTCGGTTATATCGCCGAGGAGCTGACGAAGCTCGGCATCCGGCTGCGCGAGGCCCGGGTCATCTCCGATGTGGAGGCCGAGATCATCGCGGCGGTCAATGATTGCCGGACGCGCTACGACTATGTCTTCACCACCGGGGGCATCGGCCCCACCCATGACGACATCACCTCGGCCTCCGTCGCCCGCGCCTTCGGCCGCCCCCTCATCCTCGACCCGCGGGCGCGCGCGATCCTGGAGAGCCACTACCCGCCCGGCGGGCTGAACGAGGCCCGGCTGCGCATGGCCCATGTGCCGGGGGGAGCGGCGCTGATCGAGAATCCGATCTCCGCCGCACCCGGCTTTCGCATCGCCAATGTCTTCGTCATGGCCGGGGTGCCGGCGGTGATGCGCGCCATGTTCGACGGGATCAAGGGCGGGCTGACCGGTGGCCCGCCGGTCCTCTCGCGCACCGTCGGCGCCTATCTCGGCGAGGGGGTGATTGCCGCGGGGCTGGGCGCGCTGCAGGAGCGCTATCCGGCGCTGGAGATCGGCAGCTATCCCTTCTTTCGCCAGGGCCGCTATGGGGCGAGCTTCGTGCTGCGCGGCACGGTCCAGGGTCTGATCGACGCCGCCGCCGAGGAGCTCCGCGCCCTCATCCGCCAGCTCGGCGCCGAGCCGATCGAAGGCGAGGCGCCGGGCTAGGCATGCGGCCATCTCCCAACTGGCGTCGTATCGCGGCGTGGCTCGAGGGGCCCTGGCCGCCGGCGCGCTATTGGCTGCTCTCGGCCGCTTCCGTGCTCGCCATGCTCTGCTGGCTGCCGCATCCCTATTACGGCGAGGAGCCGGTCTATGCCATCACCACCGTCGAGACCTGGTGGCATGGAAGCTGGCTGAGCCCGGTGCAACTCGGCTCCCAATACGGCCGGACGCCCTTTCTCAACTGGGTCGCCATGCTGGGCGTCTGGCTTCTGGGCTGGGACCACCTGCTGCTGGCGCTGCGCCTGATCGCAGCGCTCTCGACCCTCGGCATGGCGGCGATGGCCGCCTTCTTCGCCTATCGCCTCTCGCGCGACCGGCTGCTCGCCGCCTTCACCACCGCCTGCTTCCTGACCGGCGATCTGCTGACCCAGCGCGGCTGGATGGCCTATTCCGATCCGCTCTTCTCCCTGGCCATCTTCGGCTCCATCCTCTGCCTCTGGCTGGCTGTCGATCGCCGCAGCCCCGCATTGCTGGTGGTAGCGGGCATCGCCATCAGCGCCGGCTTTCTCACCAAGGCGCTCACCGCCTATGGCTTCTATGGCGCCACCGGGCTGGTGCTGCTGCTGCGCCACGAGAACCGGCGCTTCCTGCTCTCGCCCGCGAGCCTCGCGATCCATGCCGCGATCCTGGGATTCGTGCCACTCTGGATCTTCGCCATCGGCGGCTGGAGCAGCAATGCCCGGCTGTTCACCGATATCGCCGACCGGGCCAATACCGGCGGCTTCGGGCATTTCATCGGAAGCATCCTCAGCTATTGGGGCGAGATAGTCCTGCGCCTGCTGCCGGTCAGCGCCCTGGTGCTGGCGCTCGTGATTCGGCCCAGGCTCGGCAGCAAGGAGGCGGGCGAGATCGCGCCGCCCTGCCCCTCCTGGAGCATCACGCTGCGCTGGATCCT
>DATFRE010000624.1:0-12455 GCA_035263545.1 Dongiaceae bacterium | reverse complement strand
TACCAGATCGGCGAGGTGTAGGCCCGCTCCTGCGTCGTCATCGGCACCTCCTTCGGCATCGTGACACCGAAATGCTTGGCATCGTAGGCGGTCCAGCGGGGCGTGGGTATTTCGATCACGCGTGCGTAGTAGAAGGCCCGCAGCTTCGGATCGAAGTCGGGATCGGTCCAGACCGTGATCAGGTCCGAGGCGCCGATGCTGTTGGTGTAGCTCGCCATCGGCACGTTCACCGTACTGCCGACCGGCGGTATCTTGCCGTCCGGGCCGGGCCTTCGCGTTTGTGGATCGCTCCACACCACGTCATAGACCTTGTCCTGCAGGGCGCCGCTGGCATCTTCCCAGCCCTTGACGATCTGAATGCGGTCGAGATTGGCGCCGATCGGATCCTTCATTGCTGCGACGAGAAAGCTCGGCGCCTTGCCCTGTGGCGCATTTGAAAGATCGCCTCCCATCGCTACGCCCTTGCCGTAGCCGATCGCGGCCGTATCCGGGGCCCGTGCGTCATCCGGCTGGAAACCGAAGCCGCCGAAAAAGCGGACGACCATGCGGGGGCCCGTTGTCGCGTAGACCTCCTTGCGCATCAGCGCATCAAAGATCGCGGCGCGGGTATTCTCCGTCGCCCATACCGCGGCATAGCCCGAGGCGAGCATCTCCCAGCCCATGACCTTGACCTTGCGGTCCGGCGACTCGATTGCCGGATGAAGGGCCCGCCCCGGATTCGGCTCGACGGGGGGAGCCTTGCCGAAGAAATTGTCTTCCTCGGCCGTGGCGAGCGAGGTGTGAGCGTCCGTTGATCCGATCATGCCGAACTTGTAGGGATTTACGCCGAGCTGCTGCTCGAGCTTGAGCCCGATCTTCAGCGCCGATCTGGCATATTCGTATTGCAGCATCTCCGGCTTTTTAAGCGACGTCAGGTCGAGATTGCCCTTGTCCCATACCCCGTAGCCCGCGAACTCGTCGGTCGGCGACAGAAACTTGTTCGATTCGCTGTCCCCCTTGATCTGCGTCACTTCGTATATGGGCTCGAGGCGAGCCCGGGTCTCAGCGTAGGCGCGCGTGAGCTGATGACCCTCATAGTCGACGAGGCCGAACATGAGCCCGTTCGAGAGATTGCCGTTATGTGGTATGGCTAGCGCTTCGCCCCCGGTCTTTGCGTGATAGGCGTCGAGGAATTTCCACAGCATCGCCGGGTCCTCGCTGTCGAGCGCCGAAAAGGGGACGATCGTGTCGACCTTGTCCTTGCCGTCGCGAAAAATGACGACGCGGTGCAAGTTGTCTCCGCCGGGGTTGGACGTCCATTCATAGCCGATGAGGGTCGTGAACTTGCCCGGCTCGTTATAGCGTTCGGCCGTCGCGGTATAGTTCTGCCATGTGGACTGCAGGATGTGAGGGTCGAAAGTCGCGGAGGGAATTGTCCCTGTACCCAGCGAACGGATGGCTTCGAATGTGGCTTCGATGGCCTGCGCTCCTCCGGCCGCAATCATGTCGTGCCATCGCCTGAGCGTAGGATCGGCCATCATCGTGGGATTGCCTTTTTTGAGCTCAATCAGGCTGCCCAAAGCTTCCGCATGATCGGATACCACCAGGAAGTCCAGAGGCCGGCTCAGTTTCGCCGGCTGACCGGTGGAGGAGATGACCTCCTCGCCCCGCGCAAATCGATATGCTTCCTCCGGCCCGAGCGTGTTGCCGAAGGCCGCTGCGTCGAACGAATTGGAGGTGTGCAGATGCGTGTCGCCCCACAGCACCTGCGTCGGATAGTTCTTGCCGACATAGGGCGAATAGCCGGGCGGCTTTTCGAGCGGAGCCAACTCATCGGGGTACAGAGTGCCGAGATCTGTTCCGACCGGCGTTATGGTTTCCTGAGTATGGCCAGGAGCGGTGACGAGAATTGTAAGTGCAAGAGCCGCCAGTGCGACTGACAGAGTGCGCTTGGATCGCATTTTGCTCTCCCCCTATTGGCGCCCAATCCGGTCGAAGCGGCTTGAGCATAGGCACACCGGCTGCATGCCATGTTAAGCCCTCCCCCCGCGCGCTGGAAGTCGACATCAACCCTGATCGAGGGGGACCTTCATGAGCATCTCGCCGAGGGTACGCGTGCTTTAGACATGTCCGCTCGTGGCACTTCTGCGACATGGCGAGCTGCGCGCACGGGCCCGAAGGGAAGGACTTTGGCGCTCAGAGGCAATCTGCTTGTGCCGCCTACCGCTTCGGCAAGGCCGCCATGACCTCCGTCAGGCTGCGCTGCAGCTTGTCGACGATCTCCTCGAGCTCGGCGCGGGTGGCGTTGTAAGGCGGGGCGAGGATGACGTGGTCACCCTTCACGCCATCGACATTGCCGCCCACCGGATAGCAGATCAGGCCGTTGGCGAAGCTCTGGTCGCGGATGCGCGCGAAAAGCTGGAGCGCGGGATCAAAGGGCTCCTTGCTCGCGCGGTCGGCGACGAGCTCGATGCCCAGGAAGAAGCCGCGGCCGCGGATGTCGCCGATATAGGGCCGCTCGCCGAGGTTCTGGCGCAGCAGGCTCGCCAGATAGAGCCCGTCCTCCTTGACCTTGTCGAGAAGCCGGTCGCGCTCGACGATGGTCTGGACCGCCACGCCGGCGGCGCAGGCCGCCGTATGGCCGGAGAAAGTATGGCCGGTCATGAGCCCGCCATGGCGCTGGGCGAGCGGCTCCCACAGGCGCTCCTGCAGGATCGCCGCACCCAGGGGCAGATAGCCGGCACCCAGCCCCTTGGCGACGGACATGATGTCCGGCACCACGCCGTCATGCTCGAGGGCGCGCCAGGTGCCGCAGCGCCCCGAGCCGCACATCACCTCATCGGCGATCATCAGAACGCCGGTGCGATCGCAGATCTCGCGCACCCGCTTGGCATAGCCCGGCGGCGCCGGCACCGCGCCGCCGGCGGCCCCCACCACCGGCTCGAAGATGAAGGCTGCGACGCGATGAGCGCCCAGCCGCGCAATCTCCTGCTCCAGCTCATTGGCGCAATGCTCCACCAGGCATTCCGGCTTCACGCCGGCGGGCGGACGGTAGGCATTGACCGGGGAAAGCAGGCTCGCCTCCACCAGCGCGCCCTCGAAGGGCAGGCGCCGGTCGCGAAAGCCGGAGACCGCGAGTGCCCCCAGGGTATTGCCGTGCCAGCTCCGCAGCCGGGCAATGAAGCGCCGGCGGCTCTGCTCGCCCCGGGCGCTGTGATACTGGAGCGCGATCTTGAGGCAGGATTCCACCGCCTCCGAGCCGCTGGAGACGAAGATCATGCGGGTGAGCCCGCTGGACGCGCCGCAGGCGCGGCGCACGATCTCCGTCAGCTGCTCGAGAGGATCGCTGGTGAAGGTATAGCGATAGCCATGGGCGATGCGGTCGAGCTGCGCCTTGATCGCCGCGTTGACCTCCTCATTGCCATGGCCGAGGCAGAAGACCGCGGGCCCGCCCGAGCCGTCGATATATTGCTTTCCCGCCGTGTCGTAGAGATAGCTGCCCTTGCCATAGGCGATCTTCGGCAGCTTGGCGGGCTCCCAAGCCGATTGCACCGCGGCGCTCATGAATCCTCCCGAAATCCTCCTCGACCCTGCCTATAGCGAGCCCGCCTGCGGCGGGCAACCCCGTTAGGCCAGCAGGGCTATGGCCGTCGGTGTGTTTCCAGCGTCCCCCCGTTATTCCGTCATTCCCGCGGGCCTCGGCTAGGGCATCGGCCTTGGTCTACCCACGAGCGGCCACCGCCTCTGCGTCCGCTGCCGCTCCTGGGGCGCCGAACAGCGCTCCAGCACAAGGCACGGCAAGCGGGCGCCGGTCACTCTCGCCGACGCCCGCCCGCAGCAGCTCGACAGGTTTAGATTAGCGATGGCCAGCCGGGTCGTCGGCCCCGCCGCCCTTGCCCTTGTTACGGCCATGGTCGTCCGCGGCATTGTGGCCGGCCGGATCGTCGGCCCTGCGGCCTTTGTTCTGCCCGCGATCATCTCCGACATTGTGACTCGCGGGGTCATCGGCGCCGTTCTTTGCGAACGCCGCTTTCATGATCAGCCCGCCCTTGCTGATATCGACCGAGACCGGAGCCGTCAGCGCCAACGCAAATGCCGACAGGAATGCGAAAGAAGCCAAGCCAGCGCGAACCATGTTCTACCCCTTTCCATGTGAGATCCATGCCGGACATCGGCATGAACACACACACAACGAGGCGCCAGCGCAGCTAATCCTCGAATAACTAAACGTGATCTCTCGTGGGCACACAACTCAAGCGAACGTGATGACGGAGGTGCTCGACGGTCGGCGGAGACATCCACTCCAGCACGATCAGGACCCGATATCCGTCGCCGCCCTGGATGTCCGCTTACGCGGGCGTGACGAAGGAAAGGATGGCGGTAACCGATATGCGATAGTCCTACTAGGTCAGCGGCTCCTTCCAGACCGGATACTCGATGACCCAGGGCTCCCGCTTCGCCGCCGCGATCCAGTCCTGCATGGCGGGGAGCTTCATGATGGTGCCGACATAGTCGGCGGCCGCCGGCGCAAGCTTCACGCCATAGGTGTCGAAGCGGGTCACGACCGGCGCGAACATGCAATCGGCGACGGAGAAGCGGCCGAACAGGAAGGAGCCCGCGCCGCCATGGCGCTTGCGGCAATCGGTCCAGATCCCTTCGATGCGGTCGACCTGGCCCTGGACCTTGGCCGCCCGGTTCTGGTCGCGGTGATCGCGGCTCACATCCATGGGGAGCGTGTAGCGAAGCTCGGCGAAGCCGCCATGCATCTCGTTGCTGACGGCACGAGCATAGGCGCGCGCGGCGCGATCCTCGGGCCAAAGCTTCGCCGCCGGGAAAGCCTCGGCCAGATATTCAAGGATGGCGAGGGATTCCCAGACCTCGACGCTGCCATGCCGCAGGAAGGGCACGCGGCCCGAGGGCGAATAGGCGCCGATCTTCGCCGCCGTGTCGGGCTGGTCGAGGGCGACAAGCTGCTCCTCGAAATCGAGCCCGCAATGCTTCAGCGCCAGCCAGGGCCGGAGCGACCAGGATGAATACTTCTTGTTGCCGATCAGCAGGAATAGCTCGGCCATGAATCCCCTCCCGAATTTTGCCGGCGCCATCCTTCGTGACAGTTTGGCTCTTTGCAAGGCCTGCGGCGCCCGCCATTCTGCGGGCCAGCCATGCAGCAGCTTCCAGGAGAGAGCCCATGCTCGAGCATCTGACCGATCGCGCCAGCCGCGACGCGATCCCCATCGAGCCTATCGCCGAGGGCGGGCTGGAGGGCTGGCTGAAGGCGCAGCCGGCCGTGACGCGCAACTGGGTGGCGGCCAACCGCTTTCTCGCCAAGCCGGGCCAGCATCTCCTGATCCCGGACGGCGAAGGCCGCATCGGTGCCGTCGCACTGGGCGTGTCGGCGGAAAAAGACATTTGGTCCTATGGCGGCCTGCCCATGGCCTTGCCGGAAGGCAGCTATCGCCTGCCCGACGGGATGCCGGAGGGCGCGGCCACCGCCGCTTGCCTGGGCTGGGCGCTGGGTGGCTATGGCTTCATCCGGTACAAGAAGCGCGAGCGCGACCCCGCGCGCCTGGCCCTGCCCCGCAGCGCCGATAAAGCCACGGTCCGGCGCGAGGCGGAGGCCGTCTTCCTGGTGCGCGATCTCGTCAACACGCCGGCGGAGGATATGGGGCCGGCAGAGCTCGCCGCCGCCGCCCGCGCCGTGGCCAAGGCCGGCAAGGCGCGCTTTTCCGTGATCGTCGGCGACGAGCTTCTGAAGCGCAACTATCCCTCCATCCATGCGGTGGGCCGGGCCAGCAGCCGTGCCCCTCGGCTGATCGATCTTCGCTGGGGCGCGCGGGGCCCCAAGGTGACCCTTGTCGGCAAGGGAGTCTGCTTCGACAGCGGCGGGCTCGACCTGAAGAGCTCGGCCAACATGCTGCTCATGAAGAAGGATATGGGCGGGGCCGCTCATGTGCTCGGGCTCGCCCAGATGATCATGGCGGCAGGGCTCGCGCTGCGCCTCAGGGTCCTGATCCCGGCGGTGGAGAACAGCGTCTCCGCCAATGCCTATCGCCCCCGCGACATCATCCGCTCGCGCAAAGGCCTGAGTGTCGAGATCGGCAACACCGATGCCGAGGGCCGCGTCATCCTCTCCGATGCACTCGCCGAGGCGGATAGCGAGAAGCCGGATCTCCTGATCGACATGGCGACGCTGACGGGTGCGGCCCGGGTGGCGCTGGGCCCCGATCTGCCGGCGCTCTTCGCCAATGACGATGGGCTGGCGGAGCAGGCGCTGAAGCATGGCAAGGCGGCGGACGATCCGCTCTGGCGCATGCCGCTCTACAAGCCCTATCGGCGGATGATCGACAGCCCCGTCGCCGACATCAACAATTCTGGCGACAGCCCCTTCGCCGGGTCCATCACGGCGGCTCTCTTCCTGGCGGATTTCGTCGACCCCGCCACACGCTGGATCCATCTCGACATCATGGCCTGGAACGGCCGCGCGCGCCCGGGCCGGCCGGAAGGGGGCGAAGCCGTCGCGATCCGCGGCCTCTACGGGATGATCGCCGAGATGGCGGGCAAGAGCGGCAAGCGCGGCAAGCGCTAGCGCCATGCCCTCGATCCATCGCATGGCGGCGGCGGGCTTCGGGGCCAAGGCAGATGCCTATACCCGCGGCCGGCCCGACTATCCGCCGGAGGTGGAAGCCTGGCTCAGCGAGGATCTCGCTTTGGGCGCGGGCAAGAGAGCCCTCGATCTCGGCTCCGGCACCGGGAAATTCTTGCCGCGGCTGAAGGCCACCGGCGCCGCCGTGGTTGCCGTCGAGCCCGTCGCGGCGATGCGGGCGCAATTGGCGGAGCGCAACCCCGGCATCGAGGCGCGGGAGGGATCGGCCGAGCAGATTCCCTCGGAGGACGGCTCGGTCGACGCCGTCCTCTGCGCGCAATCCTTCCACTGGTTCGCGACCCCTGCCGCGCTAGCGGAGATCCGCCGGGTTCTCAGGCCAGGCGGCGCGCTGGGGCTGATCTGGAATGTGCGCGACCAGCGGGTCGCCTGGGTCGCGGCTCTGACACGCATCATGGCGCCCTATGAGGCCGGCATCCCGCGCTACGACCAGCAGGAGTGGCGCAAGGTCTTTCCCGCCGAGGGCTTCGGTCCCCTGCGCGAGCGCCATTTCCCCAATGACCACCGCGGCCCGGCGCAGCAGGTGATCGTCGACCGCGTCCTCTCGGTCAGCTTCATCGCCGCTTTGCCGCCGATGGAGCAGGCCCGGGTCGCCCAGCAGGTCCACGCCCTGATCGCCGCGACCCCCGAGCTCGCCGGCAAGGCCGAGGTCACCTTCCCCTACGACACCGCCGCCTTCAGCTGCGTCCGGACATAGTTCTCGCTGGACAGATACGCATATTACGCATAAACTATAAATATAGATTTGGCGATTTTGCCCTCTCCCGGGCTTTGAAGCCCGTTTTCTGACCGTCACCCCCAGGGGCAACCAGCGCGCTCTTGCCAGGCATAAACGCAGCTTGGCCTCGGCGCAGAAACAGAGGCGAGCCTGCCTGTAGATTTTCTGCAGAAACAGGCGAGGGCAGAAACGAGGCCAAGGCAGCCTTATGGGCCTCAATACTCCCGCTGCAGATCCACCAGCGGGCTCATGGGCTCGCCGGCCTCAAAGCGGCGGATGTTGGCGAGGATGTGGAGGGCGGCGGTCGGCGGCCAGGTGAGGCTTGCCACATGGGGCGTCAGCGTCACCTGCGGGTGGCGCCAGAAGGGATGAGCGGCCGGCAGCGGCTCCTCGGAGACAACATCCAGGGTCGCTTGCGCGATATGGCCTGAATCGAGGGCTGCCAGGAGATCGGTCTCCACCACATGTCCGCCGCGGGCGGCATTGATGAGACAGGCCCCGCGCGGCAAGGCCGCCAAGGTCCGGGCATTGAGGATGCCCTCGGTTGCGGCCGTGAGCGGCAGCAGGCAAACCAGGATGTCGCTGCGGGCGAGCAGCGGCAGTAGGCCCTCCTCGCCGGCGAAGGACTCGACCCCGGGGATCGTCTTCGGCGTGAGGCTCCAGCCGGCGACCTGGAAGCCCAGCATGGCGAGCTTCTCCGCCGCATCGCCGCCGAGCACGCCGAGGCCGAGAATGCCGACCCGCCGCTCGCTCGATGGCGGAGCCTCGAGCTCGACCCATTGGGCGCGCCGCTGCAGGGCCTCGAGCTCCGGCATGCGGCGGTGATAGCGCAGCACATGGAGCAGCACATATTCGGTCATGCCGGTCGTGAGTGAGGGATCGACCATGCGCACGATGGGCACACCCGCCGGCAGCTCGCGGTCGCGCAGCAGCTTCTCCACCCCGGCCCCCAGGGAGAAGATCGCCTTCAGGTTCGGAAAGGCGCTGAGCGATCCGGGCACATGATGCCAGGCCAGGACATAGTCGATCTCCTCCACCGGCCCGCTCTCGGGCCAGACGCGGAAATCGAGATTCGGATCATGGGCGTGGAAGGCGCGGCGCCAGGATTCGGGCTCGCTCCAGCTGCTGCAATAGAGGAGCGCCATCAGAGGAACGCCATGGGCTCAGGTCCTCACCACTTCGGGCTCGGCGACCTCGATCGAGAAGGCGGCGCTGAGGAGTGCGCGGGTATAGGGCTCGGCCGGCCGCTCGAAGATCTGCTCCGCGGTGCCATGCTCGACGATATATCCGTCCTTCATCACCATGAGCTGGTCGGCCAGCGCGCGGACGACCCGGAGGTCGTGGCTGATGAAGATATAGGCGAGGCGGTGGCGCTGCTGGAGATCGCGCAGAAGGTCGACGATCTGGGCCTGCACCGACATGTCGAGGGCGGAGGTGGGCTCGTCGAGCACGATGAGCCGCGGCTTCAGGATGAGCGCGCGCGCGATGGAGATGCGCTGGCGCTGGCCGCCGGAGAATTCATGGGGGTAGCGGTAGCGGCTGGCGGGATCGAGGCCGACCTCCTGGAGCGCATTGTCCACTAGCGCGTCGCGCTCGGCGGGATCGCGGCCGAGACCATGCACCGCGAGGCCCTCGCCCACGATCTCCTCCACCGACATGCGGGGGCTCAAGGAGCCGAAGGGATCCTGGAAGACGATCTGCATCTGGCGCCGGAGCGGGCGCAGCGTCCGGCCGTCGAGCCCGTTGATGGTCTGGCCAGCGAAGCTTATGCCGCCCTCGCTGGCGACGAGGCGGAGGAAGGCGAGGCCCAGGGTCGTCTTGCCCGAGCCGCTCTCCCCGACCACGCCCAGAGTATGCCCCTCGCGCAGCTGGAAGGAGACGCCGTTCACCGCCTTCACGTGATCCGTCACCCGGCGGAGGATACCGGTCTTGACCGGGAACCAGACGCGGAGGTTTTTCGTCTCGGCCAGGATCGGCGCGCCGGCCGGCGCGGGCAGCGGCCGGCCGCGCGGCTCGGCGGCGAGCAGATGCTGGGTATAGGGATGCTGCGGGCGGGCGAAGACCTTCTCCACCGGGCCCTGCTCGACGATACGCCCCTCGTTCATCACCGCGACCCGGTCCGCCACCTTGCGGACGATGTGGAGGTCGTGGGTGATGAGCAGCAGCGCCATGCCGAGACGCGACTGCAGATCCTTGAGCAGGGCCAGGATCTGGGCCTGGATGGTGACGTCGAGCGCCGTGGTCGGCTCGTCGGCGATCAGCATGTCCGGCTCGTTCGCCAGCGCCATGGCGATCATCACGCGCTGGCGTTGGCCGCCGGAGAGCTCATGGGGAAAGGCGCCGAGGCGCTTCTCGGCCTCGGGAAGGCCGACCAGGCGCAGCAGCTCGATGATGCGCCGGCGCCGCTTCGGCTCCGGCATATGCTTGTGGAGTGCCAAGGTCTCGCCGATCTGTCGTTCGATCCGGTGCAGCGGATTGAGCGAGGTCATGGGCTCCTGGAAGACCATGGCGATGCGGTTGCCGCGGACCTGGCGCAAACGGGTGGGCGAGGCGCCGAGCAGCTCCTCGCCGGCGAAGCGGATGCTGCCCGAGGGATGGCGCGCCAGCGGATAGGGCAGGAGCTGGAGGATCGAGAGCGCGGTCACTGTCTTGCCCGAGCCGCTTTCGCCGACGATGGCCAGCGTCTCGCCCTTGTCGAGGCTGAAGCTCGCATGATCCACCGCCGGTTTCGGCGCCTGGCCGAAAACGACGGAGAGGTCGCGGATCTCGAGCAGTGCCTCGCTCATGCCAGGCTCTTGCGCGGATCGAAGGCATCGCGCACGCCTTCGCCGATGAAGACCAGAAGAATGAGAAGGCCGCCCAAAACGACGAAGCCGGTGAGGCCGAGCCAGGGCGCCTGAAGATTCGTCTCCGCCTGGTGCAGGAGATCGCCCAAAGAGGGCGAGCCGGGCGGCAGGCCGAAGCCTAGGAAGTCGAGCGAGGTCAGCAGGGTGATGGCGCCGCCCACCTGGAAGGGGAGGAAGGTGAGGGTGGAGACCATGGCATTGGGCAACAAGTGGCGGCGCATGATGACCGCATTGCCGACGCCCAGCGCGCGTGCCGCGCGGACATATTCGAAATTGCGTGCCCGCAGGAACTCCGCCCGCACGAGGCCGACCGGCCAGGTCCAGTTGGTGAAGACCATGATGATCAGCAGCCACCAGAAATTGGGCGTGACCGCGCTTGCCAAAATCATCAGCAGGAAGAGGGTGGGCATCGAGCCGAAGATCTCGAGGAAGCGCTGGAAGAAGAGGTCGACCGCACCGCCGAAATAGCCCTGCAGCGCGCCGGCGAAGATGCCGATCGGCGTGCAGAGGATCGAAAGCGCAAGGCCGAAGAGGACCGAAATCCGGAATCCATAGATCACGCGCGCCAGCACGTCGCGCGCCTGGTCGTCGGTGCCGAGCCAGTGATGGCTGTCGGGCGGCGTCGGTGCGGGACCCGGGAGATCGAGCGCCGCCGTGTCGTAGCTGTAAGGGATGAGCGGCCAGATCATCCAACCCTTGGCCTTGATCAGCCCGGCGACATAGGGGTCCTTGTAGTCGGCGAAGGTCTCGAAATCTCCGCCGAAGGTCGTCTCCGGATAGTCGGCCAGAACCGGGGAGTAGAAACGCCCATCGAAGCGGACGAGGATCGGCCGGTCATTGGCGATGAAGTTGGCGAAGAGGCTGACGATGAAGAGCGCGAGGAAGATCCACAGCGCCCAGAAGCCACGTGTGTTGGCGCGGAAAAGCGCGAGCCGCCGCTGCGTCAGCGGCGTGATCGGGCGGCCGAGGAAGCGGGGCCGCGCCGGCACGGCTTCGGGCAGCGCCGTCATGTGGCACGGCTTTCGAAATCGATGCGCGGGTCGACCAGCGTATAGGTGAAATCGCCCACCAGGTTCATGATCAGCCCCATCAGGCTGAAGATGTAGAGGTCGGCGAAGAGCACCGGATAGTCGCGCTGGATCAGCGCGTCATAGCCGAGCAGGCCGAGCCCATCGAGGGAGAAGATGATCTCGATCAGCACCGAGCCGCCGAAAAGCGCGCCGATGAAGGCGGCGGGAAAGCCGCCGATGACGATCAGCATGGCGTTGCGGAAGACGTGGCCGTAGAGCACGCGCCGCTCGGTCAGCCCCTTGGCCCGGGCCGTCATCACATATTGCTGGTTGATCTGCTCCAGGAAGGAGTTCTTGGTCAGCATGGTGAGGCTGGCGAAGGCGCCGATGACCATGGCGATGAGCGGCAAGGTCATATGCCAGAGATAGTCGAGGATGCGCGCCGGCCAGGAGAGATCGCTCCAGTTGTCGGAGGTGAGGCCGCGCAGCGGAAACCACTGCAGATAGCGTCCGCCGGCGAAGAGCACGATCAGCAGGATGGCGAAGAGGAAGGCCGGGATGGCACTGCCGGTGATGACCGCCGCCGAGGTCCAGGAATCGAATCGGGTGCCGTCGCGCACTGCCTTGGCGATGCCGAGGGGGATGGAGACCAGATAGACGATGAGTGTCGTCCAGACGCCGATGGAGATCGAGACCGGCATCTTCTCGATGATGAGCTGGACCACGGGCGTGTCGCGGAAGAAGCTCTTGCCGAAATTGAAGCTGGCATAGTTGCGCAGCATGATCAGGAAGCGCTCGCCGACCGGCTTGTCGAAGCCGTAATACTTCTTGATCCGCTCGATGAAGGCCGGGTCGAGGCCGCGGGCACCACGATAGCTGCCGGTGGCGGATGAGCCGCTGCTGCCACCGCCGCTCGAGATCGTCTCCGACCCGCCCCCGGTGATGCGGGCCGTCGAGGACTGGGCGGTTCCCTGAAGCCGCGCCAGGAGCTGCTCGACCGGTCCGCCGGGTGCGACCTGGGCGATGAAAAAATTCAGCGCCATGATCCCGATCAGCGTCGGGACGATGAGCATCAGCCGGCGGAGGAGATAGGCGAGCATGGTTGGCCTAGCGCGCGAGAGGGCAGCCGCCGACGATCAGCTCCGGCCCCGCTGCCTGAGGGCCGCGACCTTCTCCGGGTCGATCCACCAGCTGTCGAAGCCGGTGGCGTAGCGCGGCCGGACCTTCGGCTTGTCGAAGAT
>DATFRE010000623.1:0-7878 GCA_035263545.1 Dongiaceae bacterium | reverse complement strand
CTGCCCTATCGCCAGGGGATCGGGCTTCGCGACACGATCTGGCTCGGCGGCCAGGTGCCCTGGGCCACGAACTCAAACGCTGGACGCGTCGTGCTGCCGGGCGAGGTCCTGCCGCAGACGCAGTTCACCATGAGCTACCTGGACGATCTTCTCGGCGCCTTCGGCCGGAAGACGGCGGATTTGAAGCTCATGGTCGCCTACTTCACCTCCGGCGGGAGCGAAGAGGAGACGCGGGCCTTTCTCGAAACCATAAGCGCCTGCGTGACCGGCCCCTTGCCGCCGATGACGGTGGTGCCGCAACCCCACATGCACACCAAGGACATGACGGTCGAGATCTGGGGTGTCGCCCAGGCTCCACCCCGCTAGACGAGCCGGCGAACGCGTCAGTTCTGCAAGGCGGGCTGTGGTTCTGCTCCTGTCAAGAAGCCCGGCGGGGCCTTGGCCCAGGGGAAGCCCTTCACGGCCATCTGGTACCCGACATCGAAGAGGTCTTTCATATAGGCCGTCTCGAAGGGCTCCTTGAGCGTTCGCGTGAAGCTCTTGGGAATGTAGGCGAGGTTGAAGTCGAGGCCGTCGCGCCGAGCGATCGAGTAGATGCGGTAGAGGTCCCCCATGCCCTGGGTCTGGATCAGGGAGGAAATCGCGCGGCCCGCGATCGTCATGGTCGAGCGGTCGACCTTTGCCCAATCGGGGTCGAGCCGCGCGTTGCGAATGACATAGAGCCTGCGTTCACGCACGACACCCGAAGTGCTGAGGTTGAGCGACGGCGGATAGATGAAGACCTGGGCGCTCGCACCGCCATCGACATGCATCTCCTGATATTTTTTTCCGTCGACTTCCACGTCGATCATCATCGGCGGAAAGGCGCCCGGGATTGCCGCGGAGCCGACGAGGAGGTCCTGGACCAGCTTGAGCGCATTCGGCTGGCCGCTGGCTGCGATCTTGGTGATGTTCCAGATAACCGGCCGGCGGGCATCGAGATCCGTCGTGCCGATGAGCAGGATGCGACCCTTTTTGTATTCGGCGGCGATCGCGTCGAGCATCGCCTGGTTGAAGTATTTGGCGACGGTCTTGCGCAACGGGGCGTTGTCCGCCATCGCATCGTTGAATAGGGCGCCGGAAATAAGGCCGCGCGCCTCAAGGACATCCTTGGAAGAGAGCGTGGTGTAGATCTCGCGCAGCTGTTCATCATAGGCCGAGCCGAGAAAGGCATAGGGCGCGGTGAGCGCGCCGGTGCTGATCCCGGTCACCACCTTGAAGGTTGGGCGGGTGCCCGTTTTGGTCCACCCGACCAGGAGGCCGGCGCCGAAGGCTCCATTCTCGCCACCGCCTGAAATGGCAAGGTAACTCACAGGGGGCAGGGGCCCCTGATAGCCGGTGGAGGCCAGATAGCTTTTCTCTCGCGCAAGGGAATCCTGAGCGTCGCTGGCCATGGCGGCCGGATTGCTGTCCGCCCAATAGCGAATTCCGGTCATGCCCGGGATATTGGCTTTCTCCTCCTGGTCGACCGGCACGGCATCCGAGCGACCGAGCGGAGCGCAGGCCGTGGCCGCGAGCGAAACGAATATCGCGGCGAGCCAAAACCGAACGACGCGAAGCGTTCTGGAGCGTTGCATCCTGTTGTCTCCCGAATGGCAGAGTGCGGATTTCGACCCCGTCGCAACTCCGTGATCAGCAGACACTTCCCGGCACGACCCGCGCGTAGCTCAGCCCCAAGCTCCGTTTCCCGTCAGCCCAATCGTCGCCCTCTTCAATGACAACTTTGCTAACGGAGTTGAACACCCGGCCCCTGGGGGCTCGGTCGTCACATGGTGGCGGGGAGGACGACGCAGATGATCTCCCCGTTCTGGACGCAGTAGTGAATCCTTCCGTCGGGCGAGTCCATATCGACAATAGCGTCCGGGTTGACAGCACGCCACTGCTCGGCATGCCAGATCCAATAGCCCCCGGCGGCGTTGCCCTTGATGTATCTGTTGCTCCACAAATGCCCGCAATCGGTTGGGCCGCAGCACTGGCCAAGCTTCGAGGACATTCGCGTGTACCAGGATGGGGCTTTTTGCCCATCCGCCAATGCACGCATCGGCAATGTCCCCAGGAAAGCCGCCAGGATCATTCCCCGCACCATGTTAATTTTCCCCTCATCAGAACGCAGCGCCACCTCATAGGCCATATCAGGACACTGCGAGGGGGCAGCGAGGCTGCGTGCGCCGCCCTTTCAACAGCGAAGGTCGCAGGCCGGGCCGAGCGGGGAATGCAGCTATAAGAGGCTATACTCCCAGCAAAATCGCGCTATGGTAGCTGAGCAGACAGAAATGATGGTTGTCAATCCCGGCGCCACCGGCATCGTGGTGGAAGGAAGCACCGGGGTCCGGTACTCGGCGGAGCGAGAGGCTGCGGCCCGGGCTAGCCGTCGGGATAGGGCCTGCCATCCTTGTGCACGAACCGGCCATCGGTGCTGGAGCTCTTCATGTCGATGTCCGAGCAGGTGGTGAGGTCGACGGGGGAGCGCGTACCGACTTCGAGATAGATCGCCATCGCGCCCGATCTGTTGATCATGTGGTGGCCATTGCCGGAGCCTTTCGGAAAGGCGGCGCAATCGCCGGCCCTGAGCACCGTCTCGCCGCCGTCTTCGATCAGCACCAGCTCGCCTTCGAGCAGATAGACGAATTCGTCCTCGTGCGAATGCCAGTGGCGCTGGCTCGACCAGTTGCCCGCGGGCAGGCGCATGAGATTGACTCCGAAATCGGTGAGCCCGCCGGCATCGCCCAGACGCTGCCGCAGGCGGTCCGCGCAAGGGGCGTCGAATGGCGCCGGATAGCCCGAGCCTTTGCGCTCCAGCACGGCGGCGATGTCGATCTTGGGCATGGCGGTCTCCCAGGGAATTGCGACGGAGGTCCAGGGGTGGTCGGCGCATTGCCGACCGGCAAGAGCGTAGCGGGATCGATCACGAGCACGCAAGAATCCCTCAGCGCTCGTATTCGCGCGCCAGCTCCTGCTCGACAAAATTGGCGAAGGCGCGGGCTTTGGCGCTGGCGCGCCGACCGGTGGGGAACACGGCCCAGACATCGATGGAGGGAAGGCGCCAATCCGCCAGCACCTCCTGCACCGCACCGCTTTCGAGCTCCGCGCCCAGCATGGCATCGCTGGCAACCGCGAGTCCCAGATCCGCGAGAACCGCCTCGCGCACGGCCTCCACGGCCGTCGAGCGGATGCGCCCGCTGAGCACCACGCTTTGCTCGGCGCCGTCCTTGGCGAAGGTCCAGGCACTGCCGCCGCCGCGCTGGGAATAGATGATCGCCTCATGGGTCGAAAGATCGGCGGGCATCTCCGGCATCCCGGCGCGGGCGAAATAGGCGGGCGTCCCGACCACGCGGCGATCGACGACGGCGATCTTGCGCGCCGCCAGCGCGGAATCGGTGAGCACGCCCATGCGCAGCGCCACATCGATGCCTTCGCCCACCAGATCGACATTGCGGTCGTCCAGGATGAGCTCGATCTCCAGCTTCGGATGCCTGGCCAGGAAGCTCGCGAGCTTCGGCACGATCTTAAGGCGGGCAAAGGTGACCCCTGCGCTCACCCGGAGCCGGCCTGTGAGACCCGCCCCAGCCCCGCGCGCGGCGAGCTCGGCCTCCTCGGCCTGGGCGATCGTCACCTTGGCATGGTCGTAGAAGATCTGACCGGCCTCGGTGGCGCTGAGGCGGCGCGAAGTGCGCAGGAGGAGCGGCAGGCCCAGCCGCTCTTCGAGCTGCGCCACAGTCTTGGAGACCGCCGGCTGGCCGAGCCGCAGCTGGCGCGCCGCGGCGGAGAAGGAGCCGGTCTCGATCACCTTTACGAAGGTCTGCATGGCGGCGAGACGATCCATTCTATTCCTGCCAGGAATGAAGCTATCGTTCCAGACTATCTACACCCATTCGCCAGGCATGGATGTCTGTTCCGGCGCCACGCTTTGAACAGGAGGAATCCCCATGTCACTGCAAGACAAGCTCGATGCCTTCCGCGCCAATTTCGAGGCGGGCGGTCCGCCCTATCACGCCCCGGCCTGGATCCATGAGCCGATGCACCGGGCGACGGCGGAGCTGATCGGCTCCGGCGCGGCCGAGCGCGCGCTCAAGGCGGGTGACCCGGCGCCCGCCTTCATCCTGAAAGATTCCGAGGGCAAGGCCGTGTCGTCGGCGGAACTCCTGAAGCAGGGGCCGCTGGTGGTGACCTTCTATCGCGGTGTCTGGTGCCCCTATTGCAACATGGATCTCCAGGCGCTGCAGGCGGCATTGCCCGAGCTCACAAAGCGCGGAGCCCGGCTGGTGGCGATTTCGCCCCAGACCGCGCCCAACAGCCGCCGCTCCCAGCGCGAGAACGAGCTCGGATTCCCGATCCTGTCGGACCCGCATAACGATGTCGCGGCCAGCTTCGGCATCCGCTTCGGGCTTCCGGGCTATCTGAGCGAGCTATATAAGAACGCGTTCAAGAACGATCTCGCCGTCGTCAATGGCGACGACAGCTGGACGCTGCCGATGCCCGCCCGCTTCTTGATCGGCCAGGACGGCATCATCGGCTATGCCGAGGTGAATCCGGACTATACCCGCCGTCCCGATCCCTCGGAGCTGCTGCCGGTCCTGGACCGCCTGGGCGCACGCAACGCGGCCTGAGGATTGCGCGATGCCGGACGGCGCCGGCATCGCGCGCCCTCTCATGGAAGCTGCTTCATCTCGGTCGCCTTCGACATGTCCGCCCGGATCTCGCGGTTGACATTGTCATTTTGACTGAACATCGTGATCCGGCATGCGCGAGCAAAGCCGTCGCGGTCGATGACTGGGCGGGGCTGGGGGAGGGGGCGAGCTATGCTGATCGGCTTTCCGGTCTATGACGGCGTCAACCTGCTCGACCTCACCGGCCCTTGCGAGATGTTCAGCTGGACGGATATCGAGGTGCGGCTCTTTGCCGGAACCCCCGGGCTGGTCATCTGCCGCGGGGGCCTGCCCATCCAGGTGACGGCGGGCTTCGCCGACGCGCCGGACTGCGAGGTGATCTGGGTGCCCGGCGGCGAACCGGACGCGCTGGCGCGGCTGATGGGCGATCCGGCGCGCATCTATCTCGACTTCCTGGTGCGGCAGAGCGCCACCGCGCGCTATGTCGCCTCGGTCTGCGAGGGGGCACTCCTGCTCGCGGCGGCGGGCCTGCTCGATGGCTATGAGGCGACGACCCATTGGGCCTTCACGCCCTGCTTCACCGAGCGCTTTCCCAAGGTGAAGGTCGTCGCGGGCATCCCCGCTATTGCCTCGACCGCAACCGGCTCACCGGCGGGGGCGTCTCCTCCGGGCTCGACGAAGCCCTCGCCCTCATTCAGCTCCTGAAGGGCACGGGAACGGCGCAGTCGGTTCAGCAGTGGACGCAGTATTATCTCCACCCGCCGGTCACGAGCGAGATCCCCGAGGCGACATCCTGTCCCCTTCCGCCGGTCACGATCCCGCCGCCGCGGAGGTAGAACGAAGCGCTTTGGCGGCCTACCCGGTACGGTCCGCGACCATGCCCGTCACTCGGTGCCCCTCTTCACGTCATGCTCGGCGAAGGCCGAGCATCCACGTCTTGCGGTATCGCAGTGCAGAAAGACAGCGCCAGAACTTGGTCGAATGCCTCACAAGCGGCAGACAAACTCGTGGATGGTCGGCCTTCGCCGACCATGACGGTTGAGAGAGGGCGCTCACCAGCTGCAACCGAACAGCCGTGGGACAAGCCTAGGACGATCAAGGAGGGGTCCGGTTGCGCGAACAGAAAGCGTGCAGCGCGTCAGCTGCTCGACGCCGGCGGCTCTTCGACGAACATTCTCTCGAACACCTTGAGCCCCGGCGGAATTATGGCCCAGGGCGGGCGGCTGCCGGCGAAGATGGCGATCCTCGGGCGGAAGCCGGAAGGGTCATCGAGGGTGCCGGCATAGATCGTGAGAAACTCATCCTTGCCAGGCTCGCCGCCGAAGACGAGGCTGCTGCAAATCGGGCAGGAATTGCGTACCGCATCGCTACCCATGGCGGATCTGGTGGTGAAGGGCTTGGCCGCGCCGGTGAAGCGCACGGCGCCCGCCGTGAAGCCCATGAAGGGGATGAAGCCCGAGCCGGAAGCCTTCTGGCAATCGGTGCAGTAGCAATGGCCGGTGAAGAGAGGCTCGCCCTCGGCCTCGTAGCGCAGGGCGCCGCAGAGGCAGCCCCCGGTGTAGCGTCTGATGTTCTCGGTCATCACCGAAGTCTCTCTGCTGTTGCCTGTGAACGCAATGGTGCGAAGGCACTCGATCGGGCTCAGGCGCTGAGGGCCTCGAGTGGCTTGGCCGGCACGGTGAAGCGGAAGGCTGTGCCATGGGGCCGTCGCGGCTGGGCCCAGAACCGTCCGCCATGGGCCTCGATGATGATGGAGCGGCAGATGGAGAGCCCCATCCCCATGCCGTCCGGCTTTGTGGTGAAGAAGGGATCGAAGATGTGCTCGGCGATCTTCGGATCGAGCCCCGTGCCCGTGTCCTCGATCGCCACGAGCAGACCGCCATCTTCGGCGGGCGCGGAGGAGATCGTCAGCAGCCGGGGGCGGTCGGTGATGCCGCTCATGGCCTCGATACCATTCAAGATCAGGTTCAGCATGACCTGCTGGAGCTGGACGCGGTCGGCGAAGACCGGCCGGTCGCCCGGGCGAAGGTCGGTGCAAAGCTCGATGCCGTGGCGCTGTCGCTCGTTGCGGGTGAGCGCCAGGACCTCCTGTATGGCGTCCTCGACATCGAGCTTTACGAGCTCCGGTCCGATCTTGCGGGCGAGCGCCCTGATCCCGCGGATCACCTCGGCCGCGCGCATGCCGTCGTCTGCGATCCGCGAGATGGCGGCCCGTGCCTTCGCAAGATCCGGCTCGTCGCGCTCAAGCCAGCGCAGCGAGGCAGTGGCGTTGGTCACGATCGCGCCGAGAGGCTGGTTGATTTCGTGGGCGATGGAGGCGGCCAGCTCCCCCATGGTGGTGAGCCGAGAGACGCGGGCAAGCTCGACCTGGGCGTTCCTGAGAGCCTCTTCGGCTCGCTTGCCCTCGGTGAGGTCGCGAATGGTTCCAACGAACTCGATGGCGTCCTCTGGCACGGAAGATACCGCATGGCCAACGGCGTGGATGTGGCGGATCGACCCGTCGGGGCGGATGATGCGGAACTCCATGTCGAAGTCGCGCCGCTCGCGCTTCGCCACCTCGACCGCCGCTTGGAGCGCCGGCTGGTCCTCGGGATGGACCCGCTGCCAGAAGGCTTCCAGGGAGGGCCTGGTCTCGCCGGGCACATAGCCGAGGATCCGGAAGTGTTCCGGCGACCAGGTCGTCTCGCCGGTGGACGACTTCCACCCCCAGCTGCTGGTCTGGCTCAGCCTCTGCCCTTCGGCCAGGAAGGCTTCGCTCCGCCGGAGCTCTTCATAGAGCCGGGCGTTTTCCAGGGAGATCGCCGCCTGCGAGGCCAGCAATTCCAGCACGACGGTGCGCTCCGCGGTGAAGGTGCCGGGCGCCAGGTTGTTTTCCAGGTAGAGGAGTCCGATCAGTTCCGCCTGCTTCACCAGGGGCAGGCAGAGCACCGCGCGCGGCCGCCATTGCCGCATATAGGGATCGGCGGCGAAGAGGGGCGATTGCTGGGCATCCTCCAGGATGACGCTTTGCCGCGTCCTGAGCGCGGTATGGAGGATGGTCTCCGGCAGCTCGCCGGCGGTCACGGTGCTCTGCCGGAGCGTAACCTCGACCCCGTCCCGGCCGGTTCTGGCCGTCGCCTCGATGCGCGGCTCCTCGCCATGAACAAGGATCAGCAGCCCCCGCTCGGCGCCGGCATGCTGCAGGGCGATCGTCATGAGGGTTTCGATGAGCCGGCTGAGGAGGATCTCGCCC
>DATFRE010000622.1:0-11919 GCA_035263545.1 Dongiaceae bacterium | reverse complement strand
GAGGAGTGAGGGGGCCGCGCCAGCCCCGCTCGACGAGGCGCTGCTGCGCAGGCTCGCCGTGATCCAGTTCTAGCTCCGGCCAGGGCTCGCCGATCACGGTCGTTCGGACAACGTCCGATTCATTAAGGGTTGTTTCAGTCGCCACGCGCACACTCGTCCATGTCGGCCAACACCGCCACGCCGAGAGGACAGCATGATGGCCCTGCGATCCGTGGCTGCATCCCTCCTTCTCTTTGCCTGCGTCAACCAGGCGCAAGCGCAAGACAACGAGCCCGGCACTCAGGGGCGAATCGTCAAGATCATCCAGGCGACCATCGTGGATGTGCCGGTCACCGGACCCTTCGACGCGCGCATGGACAGAGCGGTCGCGAGCCGCCCGATCGAGGTGGGCCCGGACGACGCCGAGGAGGCCATGGAGGCGGAAACTGCGCCCAAGGCCTTCCAGCAAGCCGGCATCGCGCTCGCCGGCCCGTCGGCCCTTGCCGCCGCCAGCAAGCTGGCTCTGCCGAAGCCTCGGCTTTTCGACATCGGCGAGTCGATCTTCTTCCTTCCCAGCCAAAGGTCGCAGGAACCGACGACGCGTTGGGAGGCTGTGGACAATGATGGTCAGGATCCGCAGGTGGCAGCCGGACATTCCCTGGTGGCGGTGCTCACCTGGGATCTGCTGACCTTCTATGACAAGAGCGGCAATCCGCTGCCCTCGATCAGCGATCCCGTCCATCCCGGAAGGAACTTCGCCAATCCCACGAATACCGAAACCATTTTCGCCGGGGTCTTGAAGCAACTGGACGCGAACCTCAAGCTCGATCCCAAGGCGCAGCATGATCCCAGCTTCCTGTTCGAGGCCGGAGAGATCGGCGATGCCCGGGTCATCTTCGACAACTTCCGCGATCGCTGGGTGGTGCTGGCGACGGCAAAGAACAACCATCCGAACACGACAGATCCCGCGCTGATAGCCTCGCAACGCCGGACCAAGCTGCTGCTGGCGGTATCGCGCGACGAGGACCCGCGCGACGGGTTTCGCACCTTCGGCCTGGATGCCACGCCCGATGACGGGGCCTGCGGAAAAGTCAGCGACGCTTCGCCTTGCCCGGGCTCGCGCTTCACCCCCGGAAATGCGGCGGATTATCCTTCGATCGGCGTATCGAAAACCCACTACATCCTGACCATCGGCGTCGGCCATGCACCGCTCGACGGCTCCGCGCACACCCACTTGTTTACATGGCTGGTGGTGCTGAATGCCGATGATGTGGCGAACGGCGTATCCGCGTCCTCGATTCGAAAGCGTGCCTTCGCCGGCTGGGATTTGGGCGAGGGCGACCGGGCCGTCGGCGTCAGCATGCCGGCGGTGATGGACAACGATCTGCCGGGCCCGCTTGCAGCGGGCTGGGGGCTGGTTGCCAATACGGCGAGCGATCACATCATCCTGACCGGGGTATCACCGGCCGATCCGCCCGGATTGGTGACGATGAACTGGGACATGCCCGACATCGAGAGCGCGCCCGACTGGCCGCAAAAAGGGAGCAAGGAGCTGGTCCAATACGGCAATCTCGGCAACGAGCCGGTCACCGCAACCGTGCAGGGAACGACGCTCGCCACCGGCTTCGTCGATTGCCGCAGCTGGACCGACAGTCAGGAGACCTGCTCTCCCTCGCTGCATCTGGTGACCTTCGATCTGAAGTCTTTCCCCTTCTCCATCATCCGCAAGGAGCGCGTCGTCGGATTGCGCAGCGACCTGGACGACGGCAAGAACGACGTCGTCGCCTACGGACTTCCCGGCATCGCCTCCAACAAGGATGGCGACATCGCCGTCGTCTATGGACGCAGCAGTCCCAAGATGTTCATGGAGGCGCGCTTCAGCACCTGGCTGCACAACGAACTCGACATCCGGCCCAGCCGCGAGCTGCACCAGGGCCAGGCGGCGCTTGGCGTGGGCTGCATGGTCCCCTGCAAGCCGGAGCATCCCGACACCGCGGGGGTATCGGTCGATCCCTTCGATTCGCGGGCGATCTGGATCGGCCAGTCCTTTGCCGCTTCCGGGCCGAATGTGATGGTCGAGGTGGGGAAGGTCTTCGGCGAGCAGCATCCCGATCTCTGGACGTGGAGTGCGAATGTCATCACCGCGAAGACGGGACTGAAGGCGGGCGATCCCGTGGAAGTCCTCTTCGAGATGCTGAACGGCGGCGATGGCGCGGCTCACGATGCGCGCGCCGAGCTGTTGCTGGTTGCCGCGGACGGAAAGAAGACCTCGCTGGGTCAGACGGCGGCAGCGAAGCTGGGCGCGGGCGATTCGATCAGCACGAACCTTGTCGGCACGATTCCCGCCTCCTTGAAGAAAGGGAGCGACAAGGTCGAGGTTCGCGCGAAACTGAAAGCCGGGGAAAAGCAGTACAGCGACGACAACGATTCGGTCACGGCGGGGAATGTGCAGGTAAAGTAGCCGCAGACCTGCCGGCCCGCCGCCTCACTTGTACGGATCCGCCGCGTCGCGCAGCCCGTCGCCCAGGAAGTTGAAGGCGAGCACGACCATCATCACCGGCACGACCGGCAGCAGCAGCCAGGGATAGAGCACCACGACATTGATGTTCTGGGCTTCGTTCAGCAGCACGCCCCAGCTGGTGATCGGCGGGCGGAGGCCAAGGCCGAGGAAGCTCAGCGCCGTCTCGCCCAGGATCATGCTGGGGATGGCAAGCGTCGCCGAGGCGATGAGGTGGCTGGTGAAGCTCGGCAGCAGATGGCGGAAGATGATGCTCCGGGGCCGCGCCCCCATGAGCTGGGCGGCGAGGCAGAAATCCTCCTCGCGCAGCGCGAAGAGCTTCGAGCGCACGGCCCGCGCCAGCCCGGTCCAGTCGAGGAGGCCGAGGATCACCGTGATGCCGAAATAGACCAGGAGCGGGCTCCAATTGACCGGCAGGATGGCGGACAGCGCCAGCCAGAGCGGCACATGGGGGATCGAGCGCATGACCTCGATCAGGCGCTGGGCAATGCTATCCGCCCAGCCGCCGTAATAGCCTGCGAGCCCGCCGATGGTGATGCCGATCAGGAAGCTGATGGTGACGCCGACGAGCCCGATGGTGAGCGAGACCCGGGCCCCATAGATGATGCGGCTCAGCATGTCGCGCCCCAGCCGGTCGGTGCCGAGCAGGAAGGCCGTCCCACCCTTGGCCGGGCAGAACAGATGCCAGCTCCCCGGCACGAAGCCCCAATAGCTATAAGCCTCGCTCCGGCAGAAGAAGCGGAGCGGCTGGATCTTGCCGCGGTCCTCGGTGTATTCGCGCTTGAGGTTCTCCGTGTTGAGATGCTGCTTCATGCCGTAGACGAACGGGCCGATGAACTGGCCCTGATCGTCGAAGAAATGGAGGCGCTGCGGCGGGGCGAAGATGTACGCCATGTGGCGGCTGTGCAGCGCGTAGGGAGCGAGGAACTCGCTGAAGAAGATCGAGGCGTAGAGGATCAGAAGGAAGACGCCCGACCACACCGCCAGGCGATGCGTGCGGAAGCGCCACCACATCATGGTCCATTGCGAGGCGAGGTAGAAGCGCTCCTGCTCCACCGTCATCCGCTCGACGGATTCGCGGTCGAAGGGCGCCGTCGAAACCAGATGCGGCAGCGGCGCTTCGCCGCCGGGCGCCGCTTTCGGCCGGGAGCCCGGGACCTCGGCGAGGGCCGGGTCGCCGGAAGCGCGCGGGGAGGCGGTGGAGCCCGGCGCCATGCGGGTCAAAGCCACGCTATCGCCTGCGGGTTGTCGCCGCCCCATTGTTCACCCGTCACCACGAGAGACAAACTCGTGGATGGTCGGCCTTCGCCGACCATGACGATTGAGAAAGAGAGCGGCTCACCGGCTTCAGCCCATGCGATCACCCGGCCGGTCAGGGCGCGGGGTCGAGCCAGAAGATGTCGGGCCGGTAGACGCCGAAGAATTCTCCCGGCGAGAAGCTCCAGATCGCCTCCTTCGGCAGATTGTGCAGGCGGGTGGACGCCACCACCGGCTGCGGCGCCGCGTTGACGGTGCCGATGGTGAAGACCTGGTCGGTATAGATCCCCAGCATCTTCTGCCAGATCTCGGTCCGCGCGGCGTTGTCCATCGCGGTGCTCCACTGGTCGAGAAGCGCCAGCAGCTCCTTGGCCTCGGGCATGTCCGGGGCCTCGCCGGCCCGGCCGTGGGACTCGAAGTACTGGCCCCATTTCGACCATTGCAGCCCGGCATACTGGTTGGCCGGCGCCAGATCGACGGGGCTCGATTCGGCGGTCGGCAGGCCGTTATCGAGGCCGCTCCAGGCCGAAATCAGGGTATCGCCGTTGAAGATGCGCCCGCGGAAGCTCTCCTGCTCGAAGGGCTTGGTGTAGAGCTTGACGCCGATCTGCCCCCAGCTGTCGCGGATCAGCTCGAGGATGTCGGCTTCCTCGGGGACCTGGCTCGCGGTCTCGACGGTGATGGCGAGGGGGCGCCCGTCCGGGAGCAGGCGGAAATTGCCGCCATCGCGCTTGGTGAGGCCGATCTCGTCCAGCAGCTTGTTGGCGGCGTCGATGTCGAACTGCGCATAGGCGTTCTGGAATTCCTTTTTGTAGAGCGCGCTTTCGGACAGCACGGTGTTCGCACTCTCGCGCGCCAGCCCGCCGAAGATCGCCTGGTTGATCTCGTCCCGGTTGATCGCAAGCGACAGCGCCCGGCGGAAGCGGACATCGCGGAGCAGCTGGCGCCAGGCGGGATCCGTGGCGGTGAGGTTGGGATAGAGGGCGAAGCTGGAGCCGTTGCCCGTCTTCCACAGCAGAACGCGGAACTTGCCGGTCTTCTCCGCCTCCTTGAGGAAGGTGTAGTCGGCAAAGCGCAGCTTCAGGCCCTGGAGCATGGATTCGCCGGCCCCGGTCTTGGCCGGGATGAGCTTGCCGTCGGCGATGGTGCAGATCACCCGGTCGATATAGGGGAGCTGATGGCCCTGCGGATCGACGCGGAAGTAGTAGGGATTGCGCTCGAAGATGAAGCGGTCGGCGGGCGGCTTGGTCTTCAGCACCCAGGGCTCGAGAGTGGGAAGGCTCGGGCTGTCGTTGCGGTACTGGTTGGCCTTGCGGTTGAAGAGCTGGGCCCAGCTGCGCGCGCCAGCATCCTTGACCAGCGCATCGAGCGCGTCCTTGTCGGCGTATTTGGCATGGTACTTCTTCAGGAACTTGCTCGGCTGATAGATGAAGAAGTTCGGCTCGAGGGCGAGGGCGGGAAGGAAGCCGGGATTGGGCTTGGACCAGCTGTAGCGGATGGTGGTCTTGTCTACGACCTCGACCTTGGGCAGCTCGCCATCGACGAGGAATTCGACCGGGGGCCCCAGCGGGTTCAGATCCTTGTTGGTGGCGACATCCTCCCAGTAGAAGCGGAAATCCTCGCTGGTGAAGGGATTGCCGTTCGACCATTTCATCCCCTTGCGGAGATGGAAGGTGAAGACCTTCTGCCCCTCGACCTCGAAGCTCTTCAGCACATTGGGCACGAGGTTGTAATGGGAATCATAGGTCACCAGCTCGGCATAGCCGTAGATGATCAGGTATTTGATGTCCTTGACGTTGGACATCAGGGTGGCGAGGTCGCCGCCATATTGCCCCGGCGTCTGATCCGGCCATTCGAATGCGGCGATCATGGGATCCGCCGGCAGGCGGTCGGAGACCGCCGGGAGATCGCCCTTCTTGACCGCATCGGCGAAGAAGGGTGGGTCCTGATAGGTCGGCGCGGCCAAGGCGCTGGTGGCGGTGAGTGCGTTGCCGGCAATGAGCGCGAGCAGGAGGGCGACCGGGGCGAGGATCGGTTTCATGGCGCGACCAGTTTCCTTTCGGCGGATGCGGTGTGAGCCCTGTCCGGGCCGGATGATTCCGGGCGCTTGGTCGCGTTCGCGGCCGAAGCGGGCAGGGGAACAGTCGCGAAACGGCCGGCAAACGCCTTCGCCGGATCCGGCAGAGCGCCGGATCGCGCAAGTCCTCCCAGGACGGTTGCCACGCCGGCCCCCATCAGCGTCAAGCTCCCAGTTCGCACGCTCCCTTTTCGGCCGAATTCGGCCGCTCCCAGACACGAGGCGCATGGTGAACACCGCCCCCACCGCCGTCAAGCCGCCCGGGGGTGCGAGGGGCGCAGCGGAACGCTGACTTGGCCCCGCGGAGACCGGGGCCGTCCGGTCAGGCCGGCGAGCCGCTCTCTCTTCACCGTCATGGTCGGCGAAGGCCGACCATCCACGAGTTTGCCTGCCGCACCCCAGGCATTTGACCCCTAATTCGCTCGGTAGCCGCCATGCTTGTCCGATTCAACTCTTTATGGCAGCAGGAGACCGATGCAGGGAGGCTGGGTCTATATCATGACGAACCGGCCTGACGGCACGCTCTATATCGGCGTGACGAGCGACCTACCACGTCGCGCGTGGCAACATCGAGAGGGGCTGATAGAGGGCTCCACGAAGCGCTACGGCTTGACTCGCCTCGTCTTCTTTGAGCGCCATGGCGACATTGGCACCGCGATCCAGCGGGAGAAAAACCTGAAAAGCTGGCGTCGGGCTTGGAAGGTTCGATTGATCGTCGCGACCAATCCGGGCTGGGATGATCTTTATGATCGACTGACCTAGTCGAGAGCCCTTCTTCCGGCCGTGCTTGTTGTTAGCAAACTCGTGGATGGTCGGCCTTCGCCGACCATGACGGTAAAGGGAGCGAGGCTTGCTGATCGCAACCAGACAGCCATGGGCTGAAGCCCCATTCGCGGCAGAGAAACTCGTGGATGGTCGGCCTTCGCCGACCATGACGGCTGAGCAACCGTGGGCGAAGACCGGTCGTCACCGCTAGGCCCGCTGCTCCTCCACCCTATCGCTCAGCGGCTGGTCGAGGCGGGTCAGCATTTCCTTGGGGACGACCTGCCAGAAGCGGTCGCGCTCGAGGGACCAGTCGTTGAGGAGGCGCCGGGCGAAGCGGGATTGGGTCTCGGCGACATGCTCGCTTATGAGCGCCTGGAGGCGGGCTTCCCAGAAGTTGGAATCGATCCGCTGCCAGACGACGGAATCGCCGTTGACATAGCTCGGGAACTTCCCCGCCTCGTCATAGACGAAGGCCATGCCGCCGCTCATGCCGGCGGCGAAATTGTCGCCTACGGGGCCGAGAACCACGACGGTGCCGCCGGTCATGTACTCGCAGCCATTGGAGCCGCAGCCCTCCGCCACCACATCGGCGCCGGAGTTGCGCACGGCGAAGCGCTCGCCGGCCTGGCCGGCGGCGAAGAGGCGCCCCGCTGTCGCGCCGTAGAGGACGGTATTGCCGATGATGACATTGGCTTGCGTGGCGAGCGGGCTCGAGGGCAAAGGGCGCACCACGATGGTGCCGCCGGAGAGCCCCTTGCCGACATAGTCATTGGCATCGCCCAGCACCTCGAGCTTGAGCCCCTGCACGGCGAAGGCTCCCAGCGACTGGCCGGCGGAGCCGCGCAGCCTGACGGTGATGTGGCCGGGCTTGAGGCCCGCCATGCCGAAGCGCCGCGTGATCTTGGCGGAGAGCCGCGTGCCGATGGCGCGCTGGGTGTTGCGAATGTTGTACTGGAGCTGCATCTTCTCGCCCTCCTCGAAGAGGGCGCGGGCATCGCCGATCATCTGGGCGTCCAGCGTGTCGGGCACCTCGTTGCGGCCCTGCAGCGTGCAGTAGCGCGCCTCGCCCCCGGCATCGGCTTGGGCCAGAAGCGGGTTCAGGTCGAGATCGTCGAGATCGGCGGCACCGCGGCTGACCTGGGTCAGGAGATCGGTGCGCCCGATCACCTCGTTCAGTGACCGGAAGCCGAGGCGCGCCAGGATCTCGCGCACCTCCTCGGCGATGAAGCTGAAAAGATTCACCACCTTCTCCGGCGAGCCCGCGAAGCGTTGCCTGAGGCGCGGGTCCTGGGTGCACACGCCGACCGGGCAGGTGTTGGAATGGCATTGGCGCACCATGATGCAGCCCATGGCGATGAGGGCCGCGGTGCCGATGCCGAACTCCTCCGCCCCCAACATGGCGGCCATCACCACATCGCGCCCGGTCTTGATGCCGCCATCGGTGCGCAGGCGCACGCGATGGCGCAGGCGATTCAGGGTCAGCACCTGATGCACCTCGGAGAGGCCCATCTCCCAAGGGACGCCCGCATATTTGATCGAGGTCATGGGCGAGGCGCCGGTGCCGCCGACATGGCCGGAGATCAGGATCACGTCCGCCTTGGCCTTGGCGACGCCGGCGGCGATGGTGCCGATGCCCGAGCGCGCCACCAGCTTCACCCCGACCTTGGCGTCGGGGTTGATCTGCTTCAGGTCATAGATGAGCTGGGCCAGATCCTCGATGGAGTAGATGTCGTGATGGGGCGGGGGCGAGATGAGGGAGACGCCCTCGGTCGCATGGCGCAGCCGCGCGATCTCCGCCGTCACCTTGAGGCCCGGCAGCTGGCCGCCCTCGCCGGGCTTCGCACCCTGCGCGATCTTGATCTCGAGCTCGCGGCAATGGGTCAGGTACTCCGCCGTCACGCCGAAGCGGCCCGAGGCCACCTGCTTGATGGCGGAGTTGGCGTTGTCGCCATTGGCCCGCGGGCGGAAGCGCGCCGGATCCTCGCCGCCTTCGCCGGAATCCGACTTGGCGCCGATGCGGTTCATGGCGATGTTGAGGGTGCCATGGGCCTCGGGCGAAAGCGCGCCCAGCGACATGCCCGGAGTCACGAAGCGCTTGCGGATCTCGGTGATCGATTCGACCTCGTCGATGGAGATGGGCTGGGCCGAGGAATCGAAGGCCAGGAGATCGCGGATGGCGATGGGCGGGCGCTTCTCCATCGCCTCGGAATAGCGCTTGAAGGTCTGGTAGGATTCGCTTGCGACGGCGGATTGCAGCATGTGGATGAGGCCCGCCTCCCAGGCATGAGCCTCGCCGCCGCGGCGGTAGCGGTAGAAGCCGCCCACCGGCAGCGCGGTATAATCCTCGCTCCAGGCGCGCCGATGGAGCTCCAGCACCCGGCGCTGGATGCCCACCATGCCGATGCCGGAGATGCGCGAGGGCATGTCGGGGAAATACTCCGCCACCATGGTGCGCGAGAGGCCGAGGGCCTCGAAGAAGCCGCCGCCGCGATAGCTCGAGATCACGGCGATGCCCATCTTGGACATGATCTTCAAGAGGCCCTGGTCGAGCGCCTCGCGGTAGCGCTTCAGGCATTCCTCCAGCGAGCGTGCCCCAAAGAGCCCGCGGCGATGCCGGTCGGCGATGGAAGCCTCCGCCACATAGGCGTTGACCGTGGTGGCGCCGACCCCGATCAGCACGGCGAGGTGGTGCACGTCGAGGCATTCGCCGGAGCGCAGATTGAGGGAGGTGAAGGTGCGCAGCTGCTGGCGCAGGAGGTGCGTGTGCACCGCGCCGGTGGCGAGGATCATCGGGATGGCGGCGCGGCCCGGGGCGGAGGCCTCGTCGCTCAGGATGATATGCACCGCACCGCCGCGCACGGCATCCTCCGCCTGGCGGCGGATCGACTGCACCGCATCGCGCAAGGCGTTGTCGCCACCGGAGGGATTGAAAGTGCAGTCCACCACCGCCGCGCTGCCGCCCATATAGGCGCGCATGGCCTGGAACTCGGAGGTCAGCAGCACCGGGCTCTCGAGCTGGAGCAGGCGGCACTGGCCCTCCTCCTGGTCCAGCACATTGCCCAGATTGCCGAGGCGGGTCTTCAAGGTCATGACCCGGCTCTCGCGCAGGGAATCGATGGGCGGGTTGGTGACCTGGCTGAAGTTCTGGCGGAAGAAGTGGTGGAGGCCCCGATACTGGTCGGCCAGCACCGCGAGCGGCGCGTCGTCGCCCATGGAGCCCACGGCCTCCTTGGCCTCCTCGACCATGGGATGGAGGATCAGCTCCAGATCCTCCATGGTGAAGCCGGCGGCGTGATGGCGGCGCGCCAGCTCCTCGCGGGGGAAGATGGCGGGCTCGGCCGGGGCGCTGCGCACCAGATCGTCGATGACCGTGATGTTCTCGACCCAGTCGCTGAAGGCGGCGCGGCCCGCGAGCTCATCCACCAGCTCGCCCGGGCGATAGAAGCGCCCGGCAGAGAGATCGACGCCGATCATCTGGCCGGGGCCGACGCGCCCCTTCTCGACGATGGTGGTCTCGTCGACCCGCACCATGCCGGCCTCCGAGCCCGCCAGCAGCATGCCGTCGCCGGTGATGGTGTAGCGCATGGGGCGGAGCCCGTTGCGATCCATGCCGGCGATCACCCAATTGCCGGCGAAGGCGCAGATCGCCGCCGGCCCGTCCCACGGCTCCATCACCGAGTTGCAGTAGCTGTAGAAGTCGCGATGGGCCTTGGGCATGGTCTGGCGCCCGGCCCAGGTATCGGGGATGAGGAGCGCCTTCACCATGGGAAGGTCGCGGCCCACGCCGACCATGGCCTCGAAGACATTGTCCAGCGCGGCGCTGTCCGAGCCGCCGGGCTGCACGATGGGCTTCATCGCCTCCATCTGGTCGCCATAGACGGGGGTCGCCATGCGCGTCTCATGGGCCTTCATCCAGTTGAGATTGCCCTTCAAGGTGTTGATCTCGCCGTTATGGGCGATGACGCGGAAGGGCTGGGCCAGATGCCAGGTGGGGAAGGTGTTGGTGGAATAGCGCTGGTGATAGACAGCGAAATTGGAGACGAAGCGCTCGTCCAGGAGATCGGGATAGAAGGCCGTCAGCTGCTCGGCCAG
Organism: Dongiaceae bacterium; assembly: GCA_035263545.1. GTDB lineage: Bacteria > Pseudomonadota > Alphaproteobacteria > Dongiales > Dongiaceae > DASXQK01. The sequence continues at coordinate 1,231 of DATFRE010000622.1, read as the reverse complement.
GAACATGCCCTTGTAGATGACCGAGCGGCAGGAGAGGGAGCAGATGTAGAAATCCTTGATGCTCTCCTCGATCACCGCCTTCTCGATGCGCCGGCGGATGAGATAGAGATCGACCTCGAACTGCTCCTCATCCACACCGCGGCTGTTGCAGATCATGATCTGCTCGATCTCGGGGCGCGTCGCGTTGGCCTTCTCGCCGATGACGTCGATGTTCACCGGCACCTGGCGCCAGCCATAGATGGTGTGGCCGTAGGAGAGGATCTCGCGCTCGACCACGACGCGGGCGCGCTCCTGGGCGCCGAGATCGGTGCGCGGCAGGAAGACCATGCCGACACCGAGCCGGCCAGGCCCCAGCACCGAGCCCGCGCGGCGGATATGGTCCTGGAAGAAGTCCTGGGGGATCTGGACATGGATGCCAGCACCGTCGCCGGTCTTGCCATCGGCATCGACGGCGCCGCGATGCCAGACGGCCTTCAGCGCCGCGATCGCCGCCTGCACCACCCTGCGGCTGGGCTCGCCATCGAGGGCGGCAATCAGCCCCACGCCGCAGGCATCATGCTCCTCGTGCGGGTCGTAGAGCCCATGGGCCGCGAGATGGGCGGCGGTGCGGCGGTAGGTGGCGGCATAGTCCTGGCTCATGGCATAGCCCCATAGTTTCCGAAGCGTCCTTCTTGTCCCTCTCCCGCGCTTCGGAGCGGGAGAGGGTCTAGTAGGACGGCACTTTGAGCCCCTGGCGTCCGAGCTCGGGGGCCATCTTCTTCATCGCTTCGTCCAGCAGGCGCCGGGTGACGGTCGGCCCCTGGGTCATCATGTCGGTCTGCACCTTCGCCTGGGCCTCGAGATATTTCTTGCCCAGAGGCGAGCGGTAGAAGGCGAGGAGCTGGTCGAGCTCGGCGGGCGTGAAGCTGCGGGCGAACTCCGCCGCGGGCACGTCGCTGAGCTCGGAGAAATGCTGGCGCAGGAGCGGCGTGAAATAGGCATCCACCACCGGGCCGATCTGCTCTTCATGGCCGGGATTAACCGAGAGGATGAGCTGACCGATGCTGGCGCTGATGCCGCCGATCATCTGGTCCTGGGAGCCGGGCACCATGGAGGCCGCGACCACCTCCCGCGCCTTCGCCATCGCCGCGGCACTCGGCTGCTCCTCAGCGGTTGCGGGAGCTGCGGCGAGGAGAAGGAAGGCGAGGGCGATCACGCCCATCATTCCCCTCGCCCTTTCTCCCCCGCCCCC
>DATFRE010000621.1:0-3680 GCA_035263545.1 Dongiaceae bacterium | reverse complement strand
TCGGTGCCTTCAATTACGGCCTGATCCGGGCGCTGCGCATCCCGCCGATCATCGCCACCCTCTCCTCAAGCTTCCTCTTCCTGTCCGCCGCGATCTGGTACAGCCGGGGTCTGCGCATCAAGCCGCCGCCGGCTTTCGGCGATTTCTCCATCGGCGAGGTCCTGGGCCTGCCCTATCTGACCCTGGGGGCGATCCCGCTCTCGATCCTGCTGCACATCGCCCTCAACCGCACGATCTACGGCCGCTCGGTCATCGCCATTGGCCAGAACCCCCGCGCGGCGCGCTTCTCCGGAATTCCGGTCGAGCTCACGCGCTTTGCGACCTATGTGATGTGCGCGACCCTGGCGGGGCTCTCGGGCTGCCTCTTCTCGGCCTTCTCCGGCGGGGCGGCGCTCAATATGGGAGCGGAGTATCTCCTCGCCTCCATCGCCGTGGTCGTGATCGGCGGCACCTCGGTCGCCGGCGGCTTCGCCAATGTTCCCGGCATCTGGGGCGCGTCGCTGTTCCTGTTTCTGATCGTCGCCATGCTGAACACCTATGGCTTCGGCGCCGGCATTCGCATGATCCTGACCGGCCTCGTCATCATCGCCGTCATCGCGCTGGCGGGCGGCCAGAAGACGCAGAGATAGGTCAGCTGCTTTCTCGGCTGTCGCATTCTTCGGTTCCCTCTCCCGCTCCGAAGCGCGGGAGAGGGGCGTTGGAGCGCAGCGCCGCGGCGGTCTCGGCATCGGCCGGGAAGAAGGATTCCAGTGCCAGCTCCGCGAGGGTGATGTCGACCGGCGTGCCGAAGACCGTGGTCGTGCTGATGAAGGACAGGAGCCCCGCATCGCTGCGCAGCCGGAGGGGCACGGCCACGGCGGCCTCGGCCGGTGCGACCTGCGGCATGCGTTCTCGCGGCGCCGGATAGCTCTGCAGCTCCGCCAGGAGATCGCCCAGCACCGGATCGGCGGAAAGCTCGACCTGACGCTTCAGCCGCGCCAGGAGATGGGCCCGCCATTCGCCGTGATTGGCGATGCGGGGCGCCAGCCCCTCGGGATGAAGGCCGAGGCGCAGCACATTGACGGGCGGCTTCAGCAATGCGGGCGCAGAACCTGCCAGGAATGGGGTCAGCGCGCCATTGGCGGCGATGAGAATCCAATGCCTGTCCACCGCGAGCGCCGGATAGGGCTCGTGGCCGGCCAGCACCAGATCGACCGCGCGCCGCGCCGCCTGGAGAGCAGGATCGCCGAGGGCCCGCTCGGAGAAGACCGGCGCATAGCCGGCGGCCACGAGGAGCCGGTTGCGCTCGCGCAAGGGGAGGTCGAGCCGGTCGGCCAGATGCAGCACCATCTCGCGGCTGGGCCGGGAGCGGCCCGTCTCAAGGAAGCTCAGATGCCGCGTCGAGATGTCCGCTTCGCAGGCGAGTGCTAGCTGGCTGAGGCGCCGGCGCTGGCGCCATTCGCGCAGCAGGCCGCCGATCGGTTGGGAGATGGCTTGCTGGGAGATGATCGACATGGGGCAAGGATAGCATGGAGAAAATCCGCTGCTGATTACGCCCGAGGTAATGGACCCTTGGCCGACCGGCACGAAATCATGGGGTCGGGCATCAGGGCCGGTCACGGGGACCGGCGCCCGGAGATGCCGCAGGAAAGGAGCCATCATGAGCGACGTCACCGATCTGATCGATTGCTACATCTCGGCCTGGAACGAGGGCGATGCCGAACGCCGGCAGAAGCTGATCGCCCGGGCCTGGACCCCTGATGCCTGCTATGTCGACCCCATGCTGGAAAGCGAGGGCCATGCGGGGATCGACGGAATGATCCGGAGCGTCCAGGCGCGCTTCCCCGAGCATCGCTTCCGGCGCACCAGCGAAGTGGAGGCGCATCACGACCGGCTGCGCTTCACCTGGGAACTGGCACCGGCCTCAGGACCGGCGATGGTCAAGGGCACCGATATCGGCATTCTCGCCGACGGGCGCCTGCAGGCCATGATCGGATTCTTCGACCAGCTGCCGCCCGGCGCCGGGCAGTAGACCAGCGGGCCCGGGGCGGTGAAGCGCGCCGCCCCGGGCCATGGCTGCCCCTCCTCTCCCGGCCGCGGGACACGGCTTCTTGATTCGTGCCCCAGCCTCGACCGCCTGTAGCCTCGAACGCGGGACATCGGGGAGCAAAACGGGATGAGACAGGCCTCCATCCGCGGCACGCTGGCGATTGCCTTCGCCCTGCTTCTGCTCGGCGCAGGGCAGGCCACGGCGCAGCGGGTCTTTGTCGATGCCTGCGTCAATGAGAGCAATCCCAAGTTCGAGATCGAGGCCTGCACCCGGGTGATCGAGATCTGGGGCGCTGAGACGGTCGGCATCGCCTGGGCCTTCTACCACCGGGGCAACGCCTATGTGGCCCAGGAGAACTATGACCGGGCGATCCTCGACTATGACGCCGCCATCAAGCTGAAGCCCGATCATGCCCATGCCTACGCCGATCGCGGTCTGGCCTATTTTGGCAAAGGCGCGTTCGAGCGGGCTATCGAGGATTACGACCAGGCGATCCGGCTCGACCCCACATATCCCGCCACATATCAGGACCGCTGCTATTCGCTCGCCATTCTCGGCCATGCCGAGCGGGCCCTGGCGGATTGCAACAAGGCGCTCGCGATGAGCCCCAAGGATCCCATTTTCCTCGACAGCCGGGGCTATGCCTATCTGCGGCTGGGCGAGATGGATAAGGCCCTGGCGGATTACAAGGCCGCCCTCAGGGGCCATCCCTTCTTCGATACTGCCCTCTTCGGCAGCGCCATCGCCTATGCGGCCAAGGGCGACCGTGCGCAGGCGGCCCATGAGCTGAAGGCCGCACGCTCCATCAACCCGAAGATCGACCAGCAGATGAAAAGGGTTCGCCTGACGGCCCCGGCGGGTCTCTAGGGCCGATGGTCAGTGCGAGACCATGCCCAGCCGCTGCCAGAGGCGGCAGACCTGGACTGCGCCCACGACGATAGATTCGTCCGGACCGCGCGCGAGATGCGTAATGGCGATGCCCTGGGCGGAGAGATCGCGGGCCTGCTGCAAGGCGTCCCGCAGACTCGCCCGGGAGGCCGCAGGCTGCGGCCCGGCGCGCACAGTCCAGGGACCGGAATCCAGAAGTCCGATGAGATCCTCATCCGACTTCGCAGAGTGTTCTCCGGTCATCGGCTGACCCATAGAACCTCCTGACTGGCCGCCCTGCCTGGGCACCAGTGATATGTTACCAGCCGCCGCCGGTTCCGTTTGTTAAATCTCGGAGAGCCGGATCATGACCCCGGCACCACATTCAGTCGGGAACACCCTTCTCGACCGACATCTGGAAGGCGTCCAGCAGCCGGGCAAGGAGCTGGTCGGTCGCGGCAAAGGGATCGACATCGGGCTTCGCATCGGTGATCTCCCCCCGCCACAGATAATGGCCGGTGACCCGGTTGTAGAGGTCGAGCGAGATGCGGAAGCTGTGGCCGAGCTCTTCGCCGGGCGGAACCTTGCCGGTGGTGTCGATGCTGAGATGCATCTGGGCATCCTCCGGATCGTAGTAGGTGGGCGGCGGCGGCGTGCTGCCGATCTTGACCGCATCGACGGCGAAGACGCGGCGGACATCCCCGGAGAGGTGGAATCCGCGCGCCGTCAGCGCCTGGCGCAGATGGTCCTCGACATAGGCGTTCAGCTCGTCATTCACGGAGAT
>DATFRE010000620.1:0-5110 GCA_035263545.1 Dongiaceae bacterium | reverse complement strand
GCGGCCGCCACGCGCATTCCCGGCCGAAGGTCGCGCACGGAGACCGCCCGGCGCCGGCCATCAGCCTCGATCAGGGTCGCCCCGACCGCCGTCAAGGCGAGGAGATGCTCCGCCGCCGAGCGCGCGCGTGCCCGCGCCTGGCGATCGAGATAGCGCCCGCAGAGCAGGAAGAAGAGCAGGGTCACCGCTGCGTCGAAATAGGCATGGGTCGCCCCATGCATGGTCTCCAGCAGGCTCATGCCCGAGGCCAGCAGGATGCCGAGGGAGATGGGCACGTCCATGTTCATGGCCCGGTTCCTCAGCGCGCCCCAGGCGGAGCGGAAGAAGGGACGGCCCGCATAGGCCACCGCAGGCAGCGCGATCAGCGCCGAGACCCAATGGAAGAGGTCGCGGGTCGCACCATCCATGTCGGCGGCATTGCCCGCCCAGACCGCGACGGAGAGCAGCATGATATTGCCGGCGGCAAAGCCGGCGACACCGAGGCAGCGCAGAAGCTCGCGATCCGCCGCCTTGGTCGTCTCGTCCAGTATGCCGGGATCGAAGGGCGCGGCGGAATATCCCAGCCGGGTGACCGCCTCGACCAGCGCCACGGGTGCCACCGCGCCCTCGCGCCAGGAGATGGCGATGCGCCGGAGGCTGAGATTGACCCGTGCTGCGGTCACCCCCGGCAGAGCGAGCAGGCCGCGCTCGATCTTGCGGATGCAATCGGCGCAATGGATGTTCTCCGCCATCAGGTCGAGATGGCAGAGCCCTTCGCCATCGCGGCGGACGAAAGCTTCCGGATCGGCCACCGGCCCGTCCGCCGCGACGGACCTCGGCGGCTCTCTCATGTCGAGGGCCGCGGCGCCGGCGCCGCAACAAGCGGCGTGAAGGGCGGCCGGCGAGAGGCCGAGATCGCTCATGGCGCGATGATCAGGCGCTTCTGGGCGTGGAAGCGCGCCCGGCCCCGCTCCATCACCGTCACCCGCACATCCCACTGGCCCGGGAGCGGCAGACGGATCGCCGCTCCATAACGGCCGGGAGCGAGCTCCGTCAGGGTAACGGTCCGGTCGAACCCCTCCCGGGTCGGGCGCAGCCATTGGGCAGAGAGCTGGAGTCCGCTCAGCGGCTCGCCCGCCTGGTTAGCGAGCGTCACGGTGAGGCGGCCTGCCCCGGCGTCATAGGCGATCGCGCCCTGCCAGCCCAGCGCCGCCTCCGCCCGGCTTTCGGCCAGCATCCGGTCGAAGCCCAGGCCCTGCTCATAGGCGCTGTCGCTGACGAGCCCGGTCCAGCTCGATTCCGCATACCAGATCATCAGCCCGTTGACGGCGGCGACGGCGATGAAGGCCGCGAGCAGGATCGCGAGGAATTTGCGGCCCGTTAGCATCCGGGTTGCGGCCAGGCTCATTCGGGCCCCCTGAACATTGTCTCGTAGCGAACGCTCTTGCCGGTCGCGGCATCGGTCAGGACGAAGCCGAAAAGCGTGGAGGGCTTCCTGATCGCGCCGGCCGGCTCGCGCACATAGACGCGGAAGCTGCGCAAATCGTCGGCCGGCACGTCCAGCACGCTGTCCCGTTGCTGATCGCCGATGACCGTCAGCGACGCTCCGGGAGGGCCCTCGACGGAGAGGGTCAGCCGGCGCGGGGCATGCTGCTTGTTCAGAGCATGGACCGTATAGCCATTGCGCAGCGCGCCATCCGACAGCGTGACGAACATCGGGCTTCGGTCATGCGAGACGCTGATGTCGAGATCGCTGCGGGTGGCCAGCACATAGAGCATGAGCAGGCCCATCAGAACCCAGAGGCCGGCATAGAGAATGGTGCGCGGGCGCAGGAGGCGGTAGTGGGTGGCGAGCCCGGCGGCGCGGCGCCGGTCATTGGCGAGCGTATCGTAGCCGATCAGCTCGGGGGCGCGGCCGAGCTTCGCCATCACCCCGTTGCAGGCGTCGATGCAGAGCGCGCAGGTGATGCATTCCAGCTGCTGGCCGTCGCGGATATCGATGCCCATGGGGCAGACGACGACACAGGCGTTGCAATCCACGCAGTCGCCGAGCCTCGAGGCCCCCTCCCCTTTCAGATGCTTGCCCCGCGGCTCGCCGCGCCAGCCGTGATAGGTCACGACCAGCGATTCCTCGTCGAGCATGGCACCCTGGATGCGGGGCCAGGGGCACATATAGGTGCGGACCTGCTCGCGCATCAGCCCGCCGAAGAGATAGGTGGTGAAGGTCAGCACCCCGATAGTGGCATAGGCCGTCTGGGGCGCCTCCAGATGCAGGAGCTGGAGGGCAAGGCTCGGCGCATCGGCAAAGTAGAAGACCCAGGCGCCGCCGGTCGCGACCGCGATCAGGAGCCAGATCGCATGCTTGGTGACCCGCTTGCGGAGTTTGCCGAAGCTCCAGGGCGCCTGGTCCAGGCGGATGCGGGCGTTGCGGTCGCCTTCCACCGCCCGCTCCACCACCAGGAAGAGATCGGTCCAGATGGTCTGCGGGCAGGCATAACCGCACCAGACGCGGCCCGCGATGCTGGTCATGAGGAAGAGGCCGATGCCCGCCATGATCAGGAGGCCGGTCAGGTAATAGACCTCCTGCGGCCAGATCTCGATGAAGAAGAAGTAGAAGCGCCGCTCGGGAAAATCGATGAGCACCGCCTGGTCAGGCGCGCCCGGCCCGCGGTCCCAGCGCAGCCACGGGGTGAGGTAGTAGATCGACAGCGTGACGGCCATGACGATCCATTTCAGCCGGCGGAAATACCCCTTCGCCCGCTTCGGATGGATCTTCTCCCGCTTCTTGTAGAGGGATTGCGTGCTCCGCTTGTTGACCGCGCGGACGTCGAACTGGTCCACGCCCGGCTGCGTAGCATTCCCCGGCAGCGGGCCCGGCGACTGCACGTTCATTGCCCGCCGCCGAGGGAATGCACATAGACGGCCAGCTCCTTAATGGTGACCGGGTCGAGGCGGGCGCCCCAGTTCGGCATCACCCCATTGCGAGCGAAGGAGATGGTCTGGATGATCGTGGCGCGGTCGCCGCCATAGAGCCAGATATGGTCGCTGAGACGCGGGGCGCCCACCTCCGGATTGCCCTGGCCCTTATCGCCGTGGCAGGCCGCGCAATTTTCGGCGAAGACGGGTTTGCCCCGCGCCGCGGCCGCCGCGTCATGGGGCTGCCCCGAGAGCGAGAGCACATAGTCCGCCACATCGCCGATCTGCTCGCGGGTCAGGATGCCGTCGGTGAGGAAGCGCGGCATCTGGCTGTCGCGGGCGTCCGGATCATTACCGTTGCGCACACCATGGGTGATCGTGAAGGCGATCTGGTCGAGGGTGCCGCCCCAGAGCCAATCATCGTCGTTGAGATTGGGAAAGCCCTTATGCCCGGCGGCATCGGCGCCGTGGCACTGCGAGCAATTAACGGAAAAGGCTGATTTGCCGGCGGCGAGCGCGAAGTCGAGCAAGGCGGGAGTCTTCTCGATCTCGGCCAGCGGGGCCACCGCGATCTTGCCGCTCATCGCCGCCATCTCGCGATGCGCCGCGGCCGTGCTCGCCTCGATCGCGGCGCGGCTCGAATAGCCCAGCAACCCGTGATAATAGCCGGTGATCCCCGGCCATGAGGGCATCAGCACCCAATAGACGATCGCCCAGACTATGGTGGCGTAGAAGGTCCAGAGCCACCAGCGCGGCAGGGCGTGTTCAGCTCGCGGATGCCGTCCCACTCGTGTCCCGTGGTGGGCGTGCCGGACAGCTCGTCGACAGGCTTCTTCTCGGCCATGTCTCACTCCTCGGAGAGCGGGATGCGGGCGTAGCGGTCGAACTTCGCCTTTGCTTTGGGGCGCAGCGCATAGACCAGCACGCCGATGAAGATCAGCAGGAAATAGATGAGGCCGAAGACCTGGGCGAAATTGAGCACCGTCGCGAAATCCATGATGGCCCCCTAGCGCAGGTTCTCATCGGCCTTGTAGGTCGAGAAATCGACCATGCGGCCGAGCACCTGGAGATAGGCCACCACGGCATCCATCTCCGTCACCGTGCCTGCGACATCGCCGAAGGCATGTGCCTGGGCGCCGGGATAGCGCTTGACCAGCGCCGCCACGCCCGGGTCGTCGGGATTGGCCTGGGCCCGGAGGTCGGCCAGCGCATTGGCGATCATCTCGTTGCTATAGGGAACGCCGACGATGCGATTGGCCTTCAGGTCGTTGACGATCTGCGAGGTGTCGAGGGGCGTGGACGCCAGGAAGCCGTAGGTGGGCATCACCGATTCCGGCACGATGCTGCGGGGGTCGGTCAGATGGGTCACTTGCCACTCGTCGGAATAGCGTCCGCCGACCCTGGCCAGATCGGGGCCGGTGCGTTTGGAGCCCCATTGGAAGGGGTGGTCGTACATGCTCTCGGCCGCCAGGCTGAAATGCCCGTAGCGCTCGAGCTCGTCGCGGAACGGGCGGATCATCTGGCTATGGCAGAGGTAGCACCCTTCCCGCACATAGATGTTGCGGCCCGCAAGCTCCAGCGGGGTATAGGGCCTGACGCCGCTCACCTTCTCAATGGTGCTGCCGAGATAGAAGTTGGGGACGATCTCCACCAGCCCGCCGACGGAGACGACGAGCAGGATCAGCACCAGCAGGAGGATGGAGTTCTTCTCGATCTTGTCATGGGTCATCATGGCGCTTGGCTCCTATTCCGCCGGCGCGGCTGCGGGAACGGCGAGGAGCGGCGTCTCCCGGGCGATCGCGCCCCGGGCCGTCTGCCAGAGGTTGTAGACCATGATCAGGGCACCCGAGAGGTAGAGCAGGCCGCCCAGAACGCGGATGGCATAGAAGGGATGCATGGCGGCGACGGTCTCGGCGAAGGAATATTGGAGGAAGCCAAGGCTGTCATAGGCGCGCCACATCAGGCCCTGCATGATGCCGCTGACCCACATGGCCGCGACATAGAGGACGATCCCCAGGGTCGCGAGCCAGAAATGCCAGCTCACCAGCTTCAGGGAATAGAGCTGCCGGCGGCCGAACATCTGCGGCGCCACGCAGTAGAGGGCGCCGAAGCTGACGAAGCCGACCCAGCCGAGGGCGCCGGAATGGACATGGCCGATGGTCCAGTCGGTGTTGTGGCTGAGGGCGTTCACCGACTTGATGGACATCAGCGGGCC
>DATFRE010000619.1:0-5094 GCA_035263545.1 Dongiaceae bacterium | reverse complement strand
CGCGGGCACGCCGCCGAGGTGGACGTAGAGCAGCTTCGCGCCCGCCGGGAAGCGGCCGGCCCGTACCATCTCGATCATTGCCTGCATCGACTTGCCCTCATAGACCGGATCCGTCACGAGCCCTTCCAGCCTCGCTGCGAGACGGATCGCCTCGAGGGTCTCCTTGGAGGGAATGCCATAGGCGGGGTAGGCATAGTCCTCGACCAGCGTGATGTCGGCTTCCGCAATCACGCGCTTCACGCCGACCATCTCCGCGGTCTGCTGGGCGATCTTCTTCACCATGGCCCGGGTGGCCGCGGGCTTGGCGGTGATATCGATGCCGACGACCTGGCTCGCGCGGCCTTCCTCGGCGAAGCCCGCGACCATGCCGCCCTGGGTGCTGCCGGAGCCCGAGGCGGTGAGAATGATATCGAAGCGAAAGCCCAGATCCTTCTCCTGCTTGCGGAGCTCTTTGGCGAAGCCGGCATAGCCGAGCCCGCCGAGGGGATGATCCGAGGCGCCGGCGGGGATCCCATAGGGCTTGCCGCCGGCCCTGCGCACCGCCTCGACGCCGCGGGCCCAGCTCTCCTTGAGGGCGATGGAGAAATCCTCCTGCGAGAACTCGATCTCCGCCCCCAGGATGCGGCTCAGCTGGATATTGCCGACCCGGTCGTAGATCCCGTCGGGCCAGTCGACCCAGCTTCCCTGGATCAGATGGCATTTGAGCCCGAGCTTGGCCGCCACCGCCGCCACCTGGCGCGTGTGGTTCGACTGCACCCCGCCGATGGAGACCAGCGTGTCGGCGCCCTGGGCCAGGATGTCGGGTACCAGATATTCGAGCTTGCGCATCTTGTTGCCGCCGAAGGCAAGCCCGCTATTGCAGTCCTCCCGCTTGGCCCAGATCTCGACCTTGCCGCCGAGATGGGCCGAGAGCCGCGGCAGGGGCTCCAGCGCCGTGGGCCCGAAGGTGAGGGGATGGCGGGGGAAACGGGCGAGGTCCATGGCGGCTACTCCGCGGTTCGGGCGAGGGATTCCGGCGCGCAGCCGGCGGCGCAGCAGCGGCCCGGTTGATTCGAAATCTTTTGGCGCGAGAGGCGGCGGCCTTCATCCAGGACGCCGCGATCGAAGAGGCGCTCGACCACCGCGCGGCGATCGGCGACGGGATAGTTGCGCCAGATCTCCCGCTTCATGGCCTCGGGCGAGCCGCCCCCATGGAGCGAGATGACCGAGTACCAGCCGGCCTGATGCGAGGCGGTCAGATCCTCCAGCAGGCGCGCCACCTCCACCCGCTGCGCGGCCGGGATGTCGGCGCGGCCAGCGAGCACGGCGGCGAGAGACGCCGCCGTCTCCGGGTTGTGATCCTCCGCTGGCCCCGGAAGAGCGACGGCCAGCCCACCGGAGACCTCATGGGCCAGGCGGTGCATGTCGTAGATCTGGGTCGAGAGCAGGAGCTTGCCGACATTGGCAAAGACCGCATCGGGGATCATCGTCCCGGCCGCGCCCGGCGTGCTATAGACCGAGGCCGCGACGCCGCAGGCATAGAATCCCTCGACGATCTTGATGAGCTCCACCATGGAATCGCGGATATGGCCGTGTCGCGACGGATCGAGTCCGTTGGCCTCGATCATCAACGCGGCCGCGCCGATCAGGAGATCGCCGAAGCCGGCCCGGGCGGCGATGCAGGAATGGCGGTGATGGGTCGCATAGCCGGTGGTGAGTTGGCCGCCCGCTTCGCATTCGCCGGCGAGGAAGACCCGCTCGTGGGGCACGAAGACATCGTCGAACAGGACAGCCGCCACGGACTGTCCGTACTTGGCCGAGAACTTGGCCGCCGCCTCGCCGGGCCGACCGGCAGGCTTGGCGATGATGGTGACGCCGGGCGCATCCACCGGCACGGCACAGGCGACCGCGCAGGCCGCATCCTCGCGCCGGTGGGTGCGGCAGGGCATCACCAGAAGTTCGTGCATATAGGGCGCGCCGGTGACGATGGCCTTGGCGCCCCGGATCACGATGCCGTCGTGCCGGGGCTCCTTGATATGGAGATAGACGTCGGGATTGGCCTGATCGCCCGGGCGCTTCGAACGGTCGCCCTTGGCATCCGTCATGGCGATGCCGAGGGCGAGATCCTCGGCCTGGACGCGTTCGAGATAGGCGAGGAAGCGCTGGTGATAGTCGCCGCGGCTTTCCTCATCGGCATGACGCGTTGCCTCGAAGAAGGCGTTGAGAGCGTCATGGGCGAGATAGCGCTGTGCGCAGCCCGATTCCTGGCAGAGGAGGCGCACCGCCTCCAGCTTGCGCAGCAGATCCGTCGTGGTCCTATCGATATGCAGCATGCGGTTGACGGGCGCAGCCGGCCCCTCGCGCACGGTCATCAGAGCGGCATGGGCCGCGACATGAGCGAAATCATAGGCGACGCCGACACCGGCGATGCCGGGGGCGAGCCGCGGCTCGTCGGCAACGCTTTCCACACGTTCGCCGTCGAGGAAGACGCGGGGGTGAAGGGCGCGCAGGGACTCTCGGTAGTCGGCGGCGGTCATCAACATGGCGCCCTCCCGGGCCGGCGCGGCCCTGTTGCCGGCGACATTCAAACAGTGTTAGATTTTTTGTCAAGCGTACGATTAGTGAGGAGAACCGGCATGAGCAACCGGCGGCAGGGGCGGCGCCGGGCGGTGGGCGAGCTGAAGCGCGAGCTGATCCTGGACGCCGCGCGACAGGTGTTCGAGGCCGAGGGGCTCGACGGCGCGAGCCTGCGCGCCATCGCCGCAGCCGCCGGCTATACCCCCGCGGCGCTCTACTTCCACTTCGATTCCAAGGAGGCGATCTATGCCGAGGTGCTGCGCGGCTCCCTCGCCCGGCTGGGCGAGCGCGTGGCGGCCGCGGTCGCCGAGGCCGGCAGACCGGCAGATCGTCTTCGCGCCGCCTCCATGGCGTTCTTCCAATTCTATGACGAGAGCCCGCGCGATCTCGATCTCGGCTTCTACCTCTTCCGCGGCGGCATGAAGCCGCGGGGTCTGGGCCGGGCCCGCGACGAGGCGCTGAATGCGGCATTGGCCGCGGCTCTCCGGCCGATCGCCGCAGCCGCCGAGGAGCTGGGCGCCGAGCCTGAGGTGGCGCGGCTCTTGATGGTCGACAGCTTCGCCCACGCCGCCGGCCTTCTCCTGCTGGCCCATACCGGCCGCATCCGCATGTTCGGAGCCTCCGCATCGCGGCTGATGGCGGCCTATGTCGAGGCGCGGATCGAGGGGCTTCGCCGGCGCGGCAGCTCGAAGATTGGCTCAAGGACCAAAAGGAGGCGGTCATGACCACGATTGCCGGCAATGCCTCGGCGCTGCTTCTCATTGATTTCCAAATGCGCCTCATGCCGGCGATCGACGCGGCCGAGAGCGTCATCGCCAATGCGCAGCGCCTCCAGGCGGGAGCGCGGTTGCTCGAGGTCCCCGTCCTGCTGACCGAGCAGAACCCTGCGGGCCTCGGCCGCACGGTGCCGGAGCTGCTGCCGCGCGCGGAATCGGCGGGGAGCCCGATCTTCGCCAAAAAAACTTTCGATGCCGGCCGCGCGGCCGGCTTCTTCGAGCTCCTGCCCGGGCGCTCGGAGCTCGTTCTGGCGGGCTGTGAAGCCCATGTCTGCGTGCTCCAGACCGCCCTCGGGCCGATGGCCGCGGGGCGCCGGGTGCATGTGGTACAGGACGCCATCGGCTCCCGCCGGCCGGAGAGCAAGGCCGCGGCGCTCGAGCGCCTGGCCCGGCACGGCGCGGAGATCGTGACCACCGAGATGGTTCTGTTCGAGTGGCTCGAAAGCGCCGAGCATCCCCGCTTCCGCGAAGTCGTGGCCCTGATCAAGTGAGCGCTCACGTCATCGTTATGGGCCCACGGCAGATTTAAGTAACAAGCCGGACTTCCGTGACCTAGGCTCCTGCACTCACCGTTGGAGGAGGCACGCCATGCGGATCGCAATCCTGGGCGCCGGCAGTGTCGGTGGCGCCCTCGGCTGAGGCTGGTCGCGGGCCGGGCATCGGATCGTCTATGGCGTGCCCAATCCCAAAGATCCCAAGCATGCCGCGGCGGCCCGGGCCGCGGGCGGCGCCGATGTCGCTGCCGTGGGACAGGCGGCCAGCGGGGCCGAAGCCATCGTGCTGGCAGTGCCATGGCCCGCCGTCCAAGATGCGATCGCCGCCTGCGGCAATCTCGCGGGCCGCATCGTGATCGATGTCACGAACCCGCTGCGCATGGACGCCGATGGCCTCGAACTCGCCCTCGGCTTCGACCGGTCCGGTGCCGAGTTCATCGCCGGGCTCGCCCAGGGCGCTGCGGTCTTCAAGGCCTTGAACCAGGTCGGCTTCGAGGTCATGTCCGACAGCATGGGCTTTCCGGCGCGCCCGGTCATGTTCGTCGCCGGCGATGACGCGCGCGCCAAAGCGGTGGTGATGGGGCTGGTCAGCGATCTTGGCTTCCAGGCGCTCGATACCGGCGGCCTCAAGATTGCCCGGCTGCTGGAGCCCTACGCCATGCTATGGATCCATCAGGTGGTCGATTGCGGGGCGCCGCGGGATTCCGCTTTCGCCTTCATGGCGCGCCGCGGGAGCCTATAATCCTCCGGCAAACGGGAGGAGCCGAAACCGATGAGCAATCCGACCAGCGAAACTGCGCCCAAGATCCTGGATCTGCCCATCGGCCTCAAGGCCACGGGAAAGCGCCATGAGAGCGACAGCCTGGGCGCGGTCGATGTGCCCGCCGATCGCTACTGGGGCGCCCAGACCCAGCGCAGCCTGCAGCATTTCGATATCGGCGACGACCGCATGCCGAAGGAGGTCTATCACGCCTATGGCTATGTGAAGAAGGCGGCGGCCATCGTGAACACGGAGGCAGGTCGCCTGCCGGCCTGGAAGGGCGCGCTCATCCAGAGGGTCTGCGACGAGGTGATCTCGGGCGCGCTCGATTCCGATTTCCCGCTCTATGTCTGGCAGACGGGTTCCGGCACCCAGTCCAACGTGAACGTCAACGAGGTGGTCTCCAACCGCTGCATCCAACTCGCCGGGGGAACCCTCGGCTCGAAAGCGCCGGTCCACCCCAACGACCACGTCAATATGGGGCAATCGAGCAACGACACCTTCCCCA
>DATFRE010000618.1:0-10422 GCA_035263545.1 Dongiaceae bacterium | reverse complement strand
TGGGCGCCTTCTACGACCCGGCCTTCGCCGCCGGCGCGCGAGCGGCCTTCGCCGAGCTGGCCCCGGCCCTGATCGGCCAGGATCCGGTCGAGATCAACGCCGTCGGCCGGCGCATGGACCATTTGCTGAAGGGCCATCCCTACGCCAAATCGGCGCTCGACATGCCTGCTGGGACATTCTGGGCAAGAAGGCCGGCCTGCCTATGGCCGAGCTCTTGGGCGGACGCTATGGCCGGGAGGTCGACCTCTACCGCTCCGTCCCCCAGGACAAGCCCGAACGCATGGTCGCCCGGGCCAAGGCCTATGTCGCCGAGGGCTACCGGCGCATCCAGGTGAAGGTCGGCCTCGACCCCGATGAGGATATCGAGCGGCTGACCGCCGTGCGCGAAGCGGTGGGCAGCGGGATCGTGCTCTTCGCCGATGCCAATTGCGGCTGGAACACGCACCAGGCCCGCCGCTTCCTGCGGGCGACCCGCGATCTCGACTATTACATGGAGCAGCCCTGCGCCAGCTATGCCGAGAACCGGGCGCTGCGCGGCGATTGCGACCGGCCGCTGGTGCTCGATGAATCCATCGACAGCCTGGCCACCCTGATCCAGGCCCATGCCGATGGCGTCGCCGACGCCATCACGATCAAGCTGGCACGGGTGGGCGGCATCGGCCGGGCCCGCCTCATCCGCGATACCGCCGTCGAGCTCGGCATCGCCGTGACCGTGGAGGATACAGGCGGGGCCGAGATCGACACGGCGGCCATGGTCCATATGTCGCTCTCGACGCCGGAGGCGCTGCGCCTCCACACCTGCGACTTCCATAACTGGGTGACCCGCTCGAATGCGCGCGGCATTCCGCTGGTACGCGACGGAAGGATCACAATGGGTGACGGCCCTGGCCTCGGCATCGAGCCGCTGCCGGCGGCGGAGCTCGGCGAGGTGTTCTACCGGGCGGGGTAGGTCCGGGTCAGATCGCCAGGAACGCCGTCGCCAAGCGGAGCTGGTCGATCAGCATCTCCTTGCCGCGCATGATGCGGTGGCCGCGCTGCTCGGCCTCTCTCAGGAGCGGGGTCATGTCCGGCGACATGATGATGTCGGCGACGGCCGCCGCGGCCGGGAGGCCGGCGATATCGACGGGCACCGGATCGTCCTCATGCAGGCCGACGGAGGTGGTGTTCACCACGAGATCGGCGCCCGCCACCTCGGCGGCGCCAGCGATGCAGCGGCAGCGCGGATAGGCCGCCTCGATCGCATCGGCCAGATGCTGCGCCTTCTCCTGTGTCCGGTTGGCCAGCAGAATCTCCGCCACTCCCGCCTCCGCCAGGGCGAAAGCGATCGCGCGGCCGGCCCCGCCGGCGCCGATCTGAAGCACGCGTTTGCCCTCGACCGCGATGCCGTTGCGGGCGAGCCCGGCGGTGAAGCCGATGCCGTCCACATTGTCGCCGGTGAGACCGCCATCGGCCGCGCGGCGCACGAAATTGGCCGCGCCCACCTGCGCGGCGCGCTCCGTCATGCCGTCCAGATGCTTCAGCACCTCGATCTTGTGCGGGATGGTGACGCCGAAGCCCGCGAGGTTGCGCAGCTTGCGGATGACGGCGATCACCGATGCCAGATCCGCCGGCGCCACATGCAGCGGCACGGCCGCGACATCGAGCCCCCGTTCGGAGAAGTGGGCGTTGAAGAAGGCCGTACCCCGGATATGCGCCACCGGATCGCCGAGAATGAACATGATCTTCGACCTGCCGGTGATCTGGAGCGGGACAGGACCGTCGGACATGGAGGACTCCTCAGACTCCCGAAGCGCGGGCGACCGCGACCTCGAGGCCGGCCACGCGGAAGGCCTCGGCCAGATGGAGCGGCGGCTCGCGATCGGAAATCAGCAGATGGCATTGCTCGAGGCCCGAGACCCGTGCCAAGGCGCGATGGCCGAACTTCGAGGAATCGCAGAGCACGACGACCTGTCGCGCGCGGGCAATGAAGGCCTGCTTCACCTCCGTATCCTCCAGGGAATAGTCGTAGAAGCCCGTCTCGGTCACGCCGGAAACACCCAGAAACAGACGATCGAAGTAATAGGCCTCCGCTTGCCGCGTTGCCACCGGACCGATCACCGCCATCTCCGGCGCACGGAGCTGGCCGCCCAGCAGATAGACGGGACTCGGCCCCTTGGTGAGGGTGATGGCGGCGGGAAGGCTGTTGGTGAAGATGCGCAAGCCCGCCCGCGCCACCAGCGCCTGGGCCAGAGCGAGCGCCGAGGTGCCGACATCGAGCGCGAGGGTCTCCCCGGCCCCGACCAGACGCGCGGCGAGAGCCGCAATGCGGGCCTTGGCCTCGGCATTCTTGCGCCGGCGGCGCTCGAAGACGGGCTCCTCCGCATCGAAGACCTCGTGCCGGCGCATCTCGGGCCCGATCGCGCCGCCATGGGTGCGCGTCAGCAACCCGCGGGATTCGAGCGCCTCGAGATCGCGGCGGATGGTCATGGAGGAGACCCCGAGCAGGTCGGCCGTGTCGGCGACGGAGACGAAGCCCTCCCGCCCGATAATGTCGGCCAGGCGCGCGCGCCGGGCGCTGGCCGGGACACGGGGTCCCATCCTTGCCGGAGCGGGGGCCGGATCCGTTTTCGGGCTCGCCATCTCTCACATCCCCGTAGGCTATATTATCCGACCAAGTCGATCTGTTCGACATGATTGTTGCTATTTGTTTGTTTTTGTTTTTGGGAATTGGGAGTCGCTCCAGGGTCATGGTTACGCGTCAGGATTTCGACCGGGCGGCAGGACGCGCCGGCAGGCGCCGCGCGCCGTATCCCGTCGCCACGGCGGCCCGCTATGACGGGGATCTCGGTTATATCGTCGTGAGCTTCGGCACCGGCCTGGATCTGGCCATCGTCCCGCAGAATTTCGAGGCTCTGGCACAGGCAACGCCTGAGGAGCTGGCGCGGATCGAGATCAGCCCTTCGGGTCTCGCGCTCCGTTTTCCCAAGCTGGCGGCCGAGCTCTATCTGCCGCCTTTGCTCAAGGGCTTCCACCGATCGCGCGGGTGAAGGCTGGCGCGGACGATTATGTGGTAATTTGTTATATTTTGTGAGAACTTTCCCGAGCGGTCCGCCAAGCTGCGGCCACCGCAGGGAGGCGAGATGCTCAAAGAAACCTTCGGCGCCGCCAAGCCCATCATCGCCATGGTGCATTTCCCGTCTTTGCCGGGCTCGCCCCAGTATGACGCGAAGCGCGGCATGCAATGGCTCGTGGATTCCTGCGCGGCCGATATCGAGAATCTCAAGGCTGGCGGCGTCGATGCGCTCATGTTTGGCAATGAAGGCGACCGGCCCTATCTCACCAAGGCGACGCTCGAGACCGTCGCCGCCATGGCCGCGGCGATCGCTACATTGAAGCCGATGATCGACCGGCCCTTCGGCGTCGACTACCTCTGGGATCCTTCCGCCACGGTCGCGCTGCGCGCCGCGACCGGTGCCGCCTTCGGACGCGAGGTGATGACCGGCGTCTACGATTCCGACATGGGGCTGTGGCAGCCCGACGCGGCGAGCGCGCTGCGCCTGCGCCACAACCTCGCCCGCGACGATTTCAAGCTGCTCTACAACATCACTGCCGAGTTCGCCTCGCCGGTCGGCAGCCGCAGCATCGCGCAGCGCGCCCGCAGTGCCGTCTTCTCGGCACTCGCCGATGTCGTGGTCGTCTCCGGCCCCATGACCGGCGAGGGTGTGGAGACCAGCGACCTGCGTGCCGCCAAATCGGCGGTGAAGGACACCCCCGTCTTCGCCAATACCGGGGTCACCATCGATACCGTCACGGAACTACTTTCCGTTGCCGATGGCTGCGTGATCGGAACCCACTTCAAGCGCGACGGCATCACCTGGAATCCCGTCGACGGCGACCGCGTGAAGCGCTTCATGGATCACGTCCGCAAGCTGCGATAGGCCATGCCCGCTCTGCTCGGCATCGATATCGGCACCACCTCGACCATCGGTATCCTGATCGATACCGAAGGCCGGACGCTGGCGACGGCGTCGCGCCCGGCGGATCTCCTCTCTCCCGAGGCGAATTGGGCGGAGGAAGATCCGGCGCAATGGTGGTCGAACACCCGCGCCGTCATCGCCGAGCTGCTCCGCGAGACCGGCCTTGCCGGCGCCGATATCGCCGCGATCGGCACCACCGGCATGGTGCCGGCCTTGGTGCTGCTGGATGACCAGGGCCGGGTGCTGCGCCGGAGCATGCAGCAGAACGACGCCCGCGCGCTCGCCGAGATCGACGAGATGGCGGCGCGCATCGATTCCGCCGCCTTCCTCGCCGCCACCGGCGGCAGCGTCAATCAGCAGATTGTCGCGCCGAAGCTCCGCTGGCTGCAGCGCCACGAGCCGGAGGTCTTCGCCCGCATCGCCACGATCTTCGGCTCCTATGACTACATGACCTGGCGTCTCTGCGGAGCACGGAGCGTCGACCACAACTGGGCGCTGGAATCGGGGCTGATGGATATCCGTCGACGCGAATTCACGCCGGCGCTCCTGGGCGAGGCCGGCATCACCCCCGCCCTGCTGCCACCGATCCGCGCCTCCCATGAGATCGTGGGCCAGGTCTCCGCCGAGGCCGCCGAGGCCACGGGGCTCGCGGCGGGTGCGCCGGTGGTCGCGGGATGCGCCGATCACGTCGCCTCGGCCTTCGTCGCCGGCGCCGCGCGGCAGGGAGATCTGGTGCTGAAGTTCGGCGGCGCCGGCGACATCCTGCTCTCCGCCGACCAGCCCGTGACCGATCCCCGGCTCTTCATCGACTTCCACATCATCCCCGGGCTCTATTTCAGCAATGGCTGCACCGCGACCAGCGGCAGCCTGCTGAACTGGATCGTGCGCGAGCTCGCCGGCGGCGAGCAGGCAGCATCGGCTGCGGCGGGCCTGAAGATCCATGCCTGGCTCGACCGCCTGGCGAGCGAGGTGCCGGCAGGCGCGGAGGGCCTGGTGCTGCTGCCCTATTTCCTCGGCGAGAAGACGCCGCTGCAGGACCCCCATGCCCGCGGCACCCTGATCGGCCTCGGCCTGCATCACCGCCTCGCCCATATCTGGCGGGCGGCGCTGGAGGGCGTCATCTTCGGCTTCCGCCATCACATCGAGGTCTTCGCAGAGCGCGGCCTCTCCGTCGCCCGCGTCTTCGCCTGCGATGGGGGTGCTGCCAGCGATCTCTGGCTCCAGATCGCCGCCGATGTCATCGGCCGCAAGGTGCAGCGCATCGACCGCCATCCCGGCTCCTGCCTGGGGGCCGCTTATGTCGCCGGCCATGGCGCCGGGCTATTGAAGGATTTCACGGGCATCGCCCGCTATGTCGCCGGCGGGCGCGTCTTCGAGCCCGCGCCGGAGTGCCGCGCGGTCTATGAGCGCGCCTATGCCAATTACCGCGCGGCCTATGAGCGGCTGAAGACGCTCTATCCGCGCCTCGATCCGCAGGGAGAAACGGGATGAGCGAGACCCGATTGCTGGCCGGCAAGCGCGCCCTCGTTACCGGCGCCGCCTCGGGCATCGGCCGCGCCATCGTGCGGGCCTTTGCCGGCGCCGGCGCCCGCGTCGCTGTCACCGACAAAAACGGCGAGGCGGCGGCCGTGCTCGCCCGCGAGACCGAAGGCGCCATCGCCGCTTCTCTCGACGTCACCAGTGCGGCCGACACCGCCAAGGTCTTCGACGATGTCTTCCAGGCCTTTGGCGGCCTCGACATCCTGGCGGCCAATGCCGGCATCTCCACCATGAACCCGGTCTCGGAGCTGAGCGAGGCGGAGTGGGATGCCAATATGGATGTCAACGCCAAGGGCATCTTCCTCAGCAACCAGGCCGCGCTGCGCCGCTGGCTTGCTTCGGGCAGCCCCGGCGTCATCGTCAATACCGCCTCCCTCGCCGGCAAGATCGGAGCGCCCTTCCTGGCCCATTACTCGGCCAGCAAGTTCGCCGTGGTCGGCTTCACCCAGGCGCTGGCCCGCGAGGTCGCGAAGCACGGCATCCGCGTCAATTGTGTCTGCCCCGGTTTCGTGCGCACGAGCATGCAGGAGCGCGAGATCGCCTGGGAGGGCAAGCTGCGCGGCATGACTCCCGAGGCGGTGCGTGCCGAATATGTCGCGCTGACGCCGCTCGCCCGCATCCAGGAGCCCGAGGATGTGGCGGATATCGTGCTGTTCCTGGCCAGCGATCTCGCCCGCTTCCTCACCGGCGAAGCGGTCAATGCCAGCGGCGGCGTGCTGATGGATTGAAGGAAAATACGGATCTCCCCATGGCTGCCTCTCGCCTCACCGGACTCAGCCCCTTCTTCCCTCTCCCGCGCTTTGAAGCGGGAGAGGGGGGCGGCGCCGCGCAGCGGCGGCGACGGGGTCAGGGTGATCCAAGCACGGTCTTGCCAAACCCTCACCCTCCCCATCGCCTCGCGATGGGTCCCCTCCCTTTCCCGCTCCGAAGCGCGGGAGAGGGCACTCCTGCGGCGGATAGCGAGGCCAGGGCATGAAGACGCTCGGCAAGATCCTGCCGCATCTGTTGCTGGCGCTGTTCTCGCTCTACATCCTGCTGCCCCCGCTCTGGGTGCTGCGCACCAGCTTCGTGCCCGATTCCCAGGCCTACAGCACGTCGCTGCTGCCGGAGGTGACGCTCGCCAATTACGTCAAGCTCTTCGCCAAGGACGCCTTCGCGCTCGCCTATCAGGACAGCCTCATCGCCGCCGCGGGCTCGACCCTGCTGGCCCTGCCCATCGCCGCCATGACCGGCTATGCCTTTGCGCGCTTCCGCACCGGCGGCCAGGCGAGCCGCTTCCTGGTGCTGGCGACCCAGATGCTGCCGCCGGTCGCCCTCGTGCTCCCGGTCTTCGGCCTGTTTCGCCTCGCCGGCCTCACCAATTCCGTTCTGGGCCTCGTCATCGCCTATGGCGCCATGAACCTGCCCTTCCTCACCTGGATTCTGATGGGGTTCTTCGAGGGCGTGCCCATCGAGCTCGAATGGGCGGCCCAGGTGGACGGCGCCACGGTCTGGGGCGCCTTCTGGCGCATCGTCATCCCCGTCTCGCTGCCCGGAATCGCCGCGGCCTCGGTGCTGGGATTCATCCTGGCCTGGAACGAGTTCCTCTTCGCCCTCATCCTCACGGGCCCGACCACGGCGACGATCCCCGTGGCGCTGGCCGGGCTGCAATCGCAGAACGGCGTCGAGATCGCCGAGATCTCGGCCGGCGTCGTGCTCGCCGTCGTCCCCCTCATCATCGCCTCGCGACTGATCCAGAGGCATCTGGTCCGCGGGCTCACCTTCGGCGCGATCAAATGACAACAGAGGCTCACCAGAAAGGAGACGTCCCATGAAGCTGAAGACATTGACGCCATGGCTCGGCGGCGCGGCGCTGGCCGCGCTGATGGCGGCGGGATCACCCGCGGCCCGCGCCGATCAGATCACCCTCCACGCTCTGATGGAGGATGTGCCGGAATCCCAGATCATCGAGGCCATGCTGCCGGAATTCGAGAAGGAGAGCGGCATCAAGGTCCAGTTCCAGCGCCTGGTCTATTCCGAAATGCATGACAAGCTGGTCACCCAGCTGACCGGCCAGAGCAGCTACTACAACGTGCTCGAGGTCGATTTCCTCTGGGCCGGCGAGTTTCCCGAGGCCGGCTGGCTGGCCGATCTCCAGCCCTTCGTCGACAAGACGAATTTCGACCTGAAGCCCTTCATCCCGGCGATGATGGATCTCGTCGGCCGGCACAAGGGCACGCTCTACATGATCCCCATGTACAACTACTCGATGGGCCTCATCTACCGCACCGACCTTCTCGGCGATGCGAAGCTGCAGGCCGCCTACAAATCGGCCACCGGCAAGGATCTGAAGCTGCC
Source organism: Dongiaceae bacterium (assembly GCA_035263545.1). Lineage (GTDB taxonomy): Bacteria > Pseudomonadota > Alphaproteobacteria > Dongiales > Dongiaceae > DASXQK01. The sequence continues at coordinate 2,590 of DATFRE010000618.1, read as the reverse complement.
GGAAACCCTGGCAGACTATGTCGAGCTCTCCAAATTCATGAGTGCCAATGCCGGCATCGCCGGGGCGGCCATGCAGGGCCAACGCGGTGATCCCAACAGCATGGAATTCTCCAACTATCTCTTCTCCTCCGGCGGCGCCTATCTCGACAAGGACGGCAAGGTCGCCCTCAACAGCCCGGAGGCGGTCAAGGCCCTCGAGCTCTATGTCGACAACATCCAGCATGGGGCGCAGAAGGGCGCGCTCTCAGCGACGCTGGACGATACCTTCCGCCTGATGTGCGACGGCAAGGCCTGGAGCATGGTCACCTATTGGTGGATGCTGCCCCAGGTCGACGACAAGACCAAATGCCCGAACGCGGCGGGCAAGGTGGCGCTCGCGGTGATGCCCGGCGGGCATGGCGAAAGCGGCGGCTGGGGCTGGGCCATTCCGAAGAACGAGAGCCCCGAGCTGCAGGACGCGGCCTGGAAGTTCATCTCCTGGGTCCAGGGCGAAAAGATCTCCATCGCGCGCGCCCTTCAGGGCCATGCCCCGGTGCGCCAGGACGTCTATGAGAACGCCGATGTGCTGGCCAAGTACCCCTATTACAAATCGGCCGAGGCGGTGGTCAGCAGCGGCGAGCCCTTCCCCGTCTTCGCCTATTCGGCGCAATACGAGGACGTGCTGGGCCGCCAGCTTTCGCTCGCGGCCTCCGGCGAGGCGAAGCCGGCCGATGCCATCAAGGCGGCAGCCGACGGCCTCGACGATCTGCTGAAGAAGTCCCAGTAGGAAGGCGGCGTCCGGCGGCGGGAGGATGTCCCGCCGCCGGCGCGCGTGTGGCGGCATGACGGTGGGAATCATCGCGAGCAGCCTTGCCCGGCGCCGGCCGGCGGACCGGTCAGCCGTCACCGGCTGGAAGTTCGCAGCACCCGGCCTCACTCTCATCGCGATCGTCATCGGCCTGCCGCTCGTCTATGCGCTGCTGCTGACCGTCTCCAGCTTCACGCTGCTGCACCCGCGCCTCCATCCCTTCGTCGGGCTGGAGAACTTCCGCCGGGTGATGAGCGACGAGTATTTCTGGCACTCGGTCTGGCTCACCATCAAGTATTCCGGCTTCACCGTGGTCTTCGAATTCCTTCTCGGCCTCGGCGTCGCCCTGCTGCTCCATCGCGTGGTCAGGCTGAAGGCGATCTATTTCGCCATCCTCACCATCCCCATGGCCATGTCGCCGGTGAGCGTCGCGCTCATCTGGCATATGCTGCTGCAACCCAATCTCGGCATCGTCAACCAGCTCCTGGAGGCGGCGGGATGGGCCGGCGTCGACTGGCTGGGCGAGAGCGACATCGCTTTCTGGACCGTGGTCTTCATCGATGTCTGGCAGCAGGTCTCCTTCGTCATCCTGATCCTGGCCGCCGGCCTCGCCTCGCTGCCGCGGGAGCCCTTTGAGGCGGCGGCGGTGGATGGTGCCACGGCTCTGCAGCAGTTCTGGTACCTGACCCTGCCGCTGCTCCGGCCTGTCGCCGCGATCGCGGTCATCATCCAGCTGATCAACGAGTTCCGCACCTATGATCTGGTCTATGTGTTGACCAAGGGCGGACCCGGCATCGCCACCGACCTGCTCAGCTATTTCGCCTATAAGCGCGCCTTCCTCGGCCTTGCCATCAATGAGGGTGCCGCGGTCTCCTTCGTTCTGCTGCTGCTGGTGCTGGCGCTGACGGTCGTATTCTTCCGCATCGTCACCCGGCGGGGATAATCCGCCGGCTTGTCGGTGATCGGGAGCCTGCTAGGCTAGCAAGCGGCAGAGGCGGGGGACCGGATGTCGACGTGGACGTGGCTGTGGGGCGACTTCACCAATGACTTGATCACCATCTGGGTCATCATCGACCCCATATCGACCCTGCCCATCTTCATCGCCCTGACCAGCGGCTTCGACAGAGTGACCCAGCGCCGGATCGCCAGCGGCGCGGTGCTGGTCTCGCTGGTCGTCCTCTTCTTCTTCATCTGCCTCGGCCAGCTCATCATCACCGCCATGGGGATCTCGTTGCGCACCTTTGAGATCGCCGGCGGGCTGATCCTCTTCATCTTCGCCGTGGAGCTCGTGATCGGCGAGCCCAAGAAACAGGATGTCGAAGTCACGCGCGAGACGCCGATGCAGCTTGCGATCTACCCGCTGGCCATCCCGAATCTCGCCGGCCCCGGCGCCATGCTGACCGTCATCCTCCGGACCGATAATTCGCGCGTCAACTGGCTGGAGCAGTTCCACACCACCGCGGCCGTCGCCGGCGTGCTCGCCGTCGCCTTCGTCCTGATGCTGCTGGCTGGTCCGATCACCCGTGTCATCGGCATCGGCGGCGCCAATGTCATCAAGCGCATCATGGGCATGATCATCGCCGCCTATGCCGCCCATCTCGTATTCTCCGGCATCGGCGACTGGCTGCACCTGCAGCCGCTGTGAGGAAACGGACGCTCAGCCCAGCATCGAGGGAGCGCCATCGGCGAGGCAGAGCTCGCTGATGGCAAGCCCCGGCGCGACTTGGCGCGTGGGGAAGACCCGGGCGAGTGCCTCCTCATGCACCGGCACGACGCGGCGGCGCTCATGGGCGACGGCGGTCA
>DATFRE010000617.1:0-6447 GCA_035263545.1 Dongiaceae bacterium | reverse complement strand
AAGCAGACGAAGCGGGTCTTCACCCCATGCGCGCGCCAGGCGGCGATCAGGGTGGTGCTGTAGATCACGAGCCAGGTGTAATAGAGGATGAGGTTCCCGGTGCTGAAGGGATTGACCTCGTCGTAGATGCGCTGGATCGAGGCGAGGAGCGACTCCATGCCCGTCACCCCGCCGCAGGCAGGGATTTCGCCCGCTCGCGCAGCAGATACTTCTGGATCTTGCCGGTGGAGGTCTTGGGCAGCGGCCCGAAGACGACAGTGCGCGGCGTCTTGAAATGCGCCATGTTCGCGCGGCAGAAGTCGATCACCTCCTCGGCCGTCAGATCGCCCGCATCCACCCGGGGCGTGACGAAGGCGCAGGGATGCTCGCCCCATTTCTCGTCCGGCCGCGCCACGACTGCCGCCTCGAGTACCTTGGGATGGCGGTAGAGCACCTCCTCGACCTCGAGAGAGGATATGTTCTCGCCGCCGGAGATGATGACGTCCTTGGAGCGATCCTTGACCTCGATGTAGCCGTCGGGATGCCGGACGGCGAGATCGCCCGTGTGGAACCAGCCACCCTCGAAGGCCGCATCGGTCGCCGACGGATTCTTCAGATAGCCCATCATGACCGTGTTGCCGCGCAGGAAGATCTCGCCCATGGCCTCGCCGTCCCACGGGGTCTCGGCGAGGGTCGAAGGATCGGCCACCATCGTGCCTTCCAGGGTCGGGTAGTTCACGCCCTGGCGCGCCGTCAGTCGCGCCCGCTCCTCGGGGCTGAGGGCGTCCCATTCGTCATGCCAGGCGCAGATCAGCCCCGGGCCATAGCATTCGGTCAGGCCATAGGCATGGGTGACGCGGAATCCGTTGCGCTCCATCGCGGTGATCACGGCGCTGGGCGGAGCGGCACCGCCGGTCGTGACCGAAACCGTCCGCTCGAAGGCCTGCTTGGCGGAGTCGGGGGCATTCGCCAGCATGTTGAGCACCACAGGCGCACCGCAGATATGGGTCACGCCCTCGCGCTTGATCGCGGCATAGACCAGGGCCGGATCCATGCGGCGCAGGCAGACATGGGTTCCCGCGGCGGCGGTGACGGCCCAGGTGAAGCACCAGCCGTTGCAGTGGAACATCGGCAGGGTCCAGAGATAGATGGACTGGCGCGAGAGCCCGGCGCTCATGGCGACGCCCAGAGCGGCGAGATAGGCGCCGCGGTGATGGGAGACGACGCCCTTGGGATTTCCGGTCGTGCCGGAGGTATAGCCGAGGCTGATGCCGGCCCATTCATCGGCCAGCGCGGGACGGAAGTGGGGATCGCCCTCGGCAATGAACCCCTCGTAGTCCATCTCGCCGAAGCGCCGGCCGGCGCCGCCGGCCAGGGGATCATCGATGTCGATCACCGTGAGCGGGCGTCCCAGCTGCTTGACCGCCGGCTCGATGACATCGGCGTATTCGCGGTCGGCGATCAGGAGCTTCGCCTCGCCATGGGCGAGGCAGAAGGCGATGGTGGCGGCATCGAGGCGCGTGTTGAGCGCGTTGAGCACGGCGCCCGCCATCGGTATGCCAAAATGCGCCTCCAGCATCGCCGGCACGTTCGGCGCCATGACGGCGACGGTATCGCCCTCGCCGATCCCGCGGCGGCTAAGCGCCGAGGCCAGGCGATGGCAGCGCTCGCGAAACTCGGCATAGGTGAAGCGCCGGTCGCCATGGATGATGGCGGTCTTCTCCGGATAGGCCAGGGCAGAGCGCTCCAGGAAGGAGAGCGGTGTCAGCGGCGCGTAGTTGGCCCGGTTCCGCTCCAGATGCTGACGATAGATGTTGGACGGCATGCCTGCTGTTCCTCCCGCCGGGGCGCCGGCCTTAGAGCCGGGATGCGGATTATTTTCCCCCTCGCCCCCGCCACCTTTCATCCTCTAGCATATCGCCATGCAGCTCGACATCTTCTCCGACACCATCTGCCCCTGGTGCTATGTCGGCAAGCACCGGCTGGCCCGCGCGCTCGCCACGCGGCCTCAGCCGAAGCTGGTCGTCCGGTGGCGCGCCTTCCAGCTCAACCCGGGAATGCCGCCGGAGGGCATGGACCGCGGCCGCTACATCGAGGCGAAGTTCGGCGCACCCGACCGGGCCAAGCGGATTCATGATGCGGTGACCGCGGTGGGTGCCAGCGAGGGCCTCGACTTCCATTTCGAGCGTATTCGGCACACCCCTAACACGCTTTCCTCCCATCGGCTGCTGCGGCTGGCGGCGCGGCACGGTCTTCAGGACGAGATGCTGGAGGCGCTCTTTGCCGCCTATTTCACCGAAGGACGCGACATCGGCGACCATCGGGCGCTGGCGGAGATCGCGGCCGCGACCGGCGTTCCCGACGCACCGGCCTTCCTCGCTCATGGCGACGGGATTGAGGAGGCCAAGGCCGAGGACGCCTTGGCCCGCCGCCAGGGCATCAACGGCGTGCCCTGCTTCATCTTCAACGGCCGCTTCATGCTCTCCGGCGCCCAGGAGCCCGAGAGCTTTTTCCAGCTCTTCGACCTGGCGCGGGAAGACGAGGCGACCGCGCTGCGCGAGAGCGCGCGCTAGGAAACCCATGGGAAACGAACCAATCGCCGAAAATCCGCCCGCAGGCGTCTTCCTCTGTCCGCATTGCGGTTCCGATGTCGAGGCGGATATCCGCACGACTCTCTCGGTTCCCATGGTGGAATCCAACCACCCCTGGGACCCGGTCTTCGAGCTGCGCCATTGCGAGAGCTGCGGCGCCACCACACCGGCCCAGCTCGCCGAGCGCTGGGGCGGGATCGATGCCGCCGAAGCGCGCCGCCAGTGGCAGACGATCTTCCGCGAGAGCAGCCCCTTCCAGGCCTTCTACTGGCGCCAGGCTTTGCCGGCGGATTGACGTTCCGTTCCGCTGGCCTGACGCGACTCAATCGCAAGACGCAGCCTCAACTCCTCCATGCTAGGTTAGCCTGGGGACTTTGGGACCGTTTTACAGCCGGGCACACCGTAACTCGCCGAGCGGTGCTTTGCGTCAGCGCTGAAGCACGGCATTCGGCAGTTGCCGGGAGGCGGGGTTCGGTGGAGAATAACCAACAGAACGATCTGGACCTTCTGGCACCAGGGCTTTGACCAGGCGCCGCCTCTGGTGCAGGTCGCGCACCGCTCATGGCGTCGGCTCAATCCCGGCGGGCGGGTCGTCGCGCTCGACCGGCATTCGATATCCGACTGGATCGATCTGGCGAGCATGATCGACCTCCGCCGACGTGACTTGACCTTGCAGAAGCTCACGGACATAGCAAGGCTTTGCCTGCTGCGCAGATATGGCGGCGTCTGGGTAGACGCTACGGTCTATTGCTGCGGGCCGTTGGATCTATGGCTGCCAAAGGCCTGTGACACGGGTTTCTTCGCCTACCGCAATCCTGGACCCGACCGCCTCATGAGCAGTTGGATGATCGCCGCGGAGCCGGACAATCCAATCCTCGTTGCACTTCACGATCGCTTCCTCCGGCTCTGGCAGGAGAACCGCTTCTCGAACCACGACACCCGATTCGGGAAGCGAGCGGTTGGAGAACTCTCGGCGCGCCTGAACAAGGATCCCAGGCGCACGACCTGCTGGCTGGCGCCGACCATCCTCAAGACGATCAGGGCCTACCCCTATTACATATTTCACTACACCTTCAACAAGGTGATCCTTTCCGATCCGGAACTTCGGTGCCTGTGGGAAGCTGCCGAGCCGCACGACGCGGCCTTGGCGCACCGCCTGCAGGACCTCTCCCGAGAGCCCGAGGGGCGGGTGCATACCTTGACGGAGATCGGCCGGGCCTTGGACATCCAACAGCTCGACTGGCGCGTGCGTGTTCGGGCCCAGATCGGCCGAGCCCTGGGAAATGTCCAAAAGCTCGACTGGCGGATCGACGTCACCAACTCCTACTGGGCGGCCGTACTGGCGGTCCTAGCCGCGCTCCCCGCAGCCGCAGACCTCAACACCGAAAGCGGGGATCCGGGGCAACCGACGTGACCTGCGGCCCTGGATGCCCGCTTTCGCGGGCATGACGAAAGACAAAGGGCTTCGTCTGCCGCCAATATGAAAGCCGTCTACCCCGGCCGGCGCATGTTGAATTTGTCGCCGACGACGGCGTATTCCGAATAGCCGAGACGGGCGATGGGACGGGCCGCGACAATGTCGACCCGCCCGTTCTTGATCAGATGGTCGGCGATATGGACGCCCACCACCTCGCCGATGATGAGGCCGTTGGGCTCCTGCGGATCCCAGCTCGGCAGATCGATCACCCGCCAGAGTCGGCATTCGAGATGGACCGGCGATTCCGCCACCCGCGGCGGGTGCACCAGCCGCGAGGGCAGAGGCGAGAGCCCGGCCGCCTTCATCTCATCGACGCCGGCCGGCAGCACGGCGGAGGTGGCGTTCATCGCCTCCCGCAGATCCCAGGTCGAGAGATTGCAGACGAACTCCTTCGTCGCCTCGATATTCGCCCGGCTGTCCTTGACCGGGCGGTCCGGCTTGCGGCCGCTCGGAGAGAAGACCACCATCGGCGGATCCTCGGCCACGGCATTGAAGAAGCTGAAAGGCGCGAGGTTCACCCGGCCCTCTTCATCGAGGCTGGTCACCCAGCCGATGGGACGCGGCACCACCAGGCTCTTGAAGGGATCGACTGCCAGGCCATGGCCGGCATCCTTGGTCTCGTAGAACATCCCTTCCCCCGTTTCAGGCCGCCAGCGACGCCAGCTTCTGCATCAGCTTCTCGATTCCCTTCACCCGCTCCGGCGCCTCGTCCCAAGGTTGGCGGAAGACGATCCGTTGATCGGGGCGCACCTGCGCCTTGTCGCCCTGGCTCGAGATGTAGCCGATGAGCCGCTCGGGCTTGGCAAAGCGGTTGTCGCGCAGGCTGACGACCGCGCCCTTTGGCCCGGCCTCGACCTTGTCCACATTGGCAGCGCGACAGAGCCGCTTCAGCGCCACCACCTCGAGCAGGTTCTCCACCTCCGCCGGCAAAGGACCGAAGCGGTCGATCATCTCGGCGGCGAAGGCGTCGATCTCCTGCTGGTCCACCAGGGCCGCGATGCGGCGATAGAGGGCGAGGCGAACCGGCAGATCGGCGACATAGCTCTCCGGGATCAGGACGGGCATGCCGAGATTGATCTGCGGCGTCCAGGCTTCCGCCGGTGCCGCTTGAGCCTGGCCGCGGGCCTCCGCCACGGCCTCCTCCAGCATCTGCTGGTAGAGTTCGATGCCGACCTCGCGGATATGGCCCGATTGCTCGTCGCCCAGGAGATTGCCGGCACCGCGGATGTCGAGATCGTGGCTCGCAAGCGTGAAGCCGGCGCCGAGCTGGTCCAGGGTCTGCATAACCTCGAGGCGCTTCTGCGCCGTGGGCGAGAGTTTCCGGTCCGGCGGCAAGGTCAGGTAGGCATAGCCGCGCAGCTTGGAGCGGCCGATGCGCCCGCGGAGCTGATAGAGCTGGGCGAGGCCGAACATCTCGGCACGATGGACGATCATCGTGTTCGCGGTCGGAATATCGAGACCGGATTCGATGATGTTGGTCGAGAGCAGCAGGTCGTATTGCCGGTCGTAGAAGGCCGTCATCGCCTTCTCGAGCTGGGTCGGCGCCATCTGGCCATGGGCCGTCACCATCTTCACCTCGGGTACCAGCTTGGCGATGCGCTCGGCAAGCCGGCCCATATCCTCGATGCGCGGGCAGACGTAGAAGACCTGCCCGCCGCGATAGTGCTCGCGCATGATCGCCTCGCGGACGACCACCGGGTCATAGGGCAGCACGAAGGTGCGCACGGCCAGACGATCGACCGGCGGAGTCGCGATCAGGCTCATCTCGCGGACGCCGGAAAGTGCCAGCTGGAGGGTGCGCGGAATGGGGGTCGCCGTCAGGGTCAGCACATGGATATCGGCACCGATCTCCTTCAGCTTCTCCTTCTGGGTGACGCCGAAATGCTGCTCCTCATCGACGATCACGAGGCCGAGATTGTCGAAATGCACGCCCTTGCCGAGAAGGGCGTGCGTGCCGATGACGATATCGGCGCGACCGGCGGCGATCTCCTTCTTGGTCTCGGCCGCATCCTTGGCGCTGGCGAGGCGCGAAAGCTGGCGGATGCGCAAGGGAAGCCCGTCGAAGCGCCGGGTGAAGGTCGCAAAATGCTGGCGGCAGAGGAGCGTCGTGGGCGTGATCACCGCGACCTGGCGGCCGCTCATGGCCACGGTGAAGGCGGCGCGGAGCGCGACCTCGGTCTTGCCGAAGCCCACATCACCGCAGACCAGCCGGTCCATGGGCCGGCTGGAGGCGAGATCCCCCAGCACCTCCTCGATCGCCTTGGTCTGGTCCTCGGTCTCCGCATAGGGGAAGCGGGCGCAGAACTCGTCATAGAGGCCGGAGGGCGGCTGGATGGAATCGACGCTGCGCAGCGCTCGCGCGGCGGCCGTGCGCATGAGCGCCTGGGCGATGTCGCGCAG
>DATFRE010000616.1:0-3456 GCA_035263545.1 Dongiaceae bacterium | reverse complement strand
TGGCCCGTGCCGGGATCGAAGGTCCAGGCCGGCCCGCCGAATTCGCTCAGCCAATTGTTGGGCGGGCCGCCGCCGGGGCCCGGGTCGCGCCAGATGTACCAGTCGCGCTTGCCGGCCCGGCGCGAGCGCCGCGCCTCCTCGAACCAGGGATGCCGATCGGAGCTGTGGTTCGGCACATAGTCGAGAATGACCTTTATCCCGCGCTCATGGGCTGCCGCCACGAGCGCGTCGAAATCCGCGAGGCTGCCGAAGAGGGGGTCGATGCCTGTGAAGTCCGCGACGTCATAGCCGAAATCGGCCATGGGCGAGGGGTAGATGGGCGAGAGCCAGATGGCGTCGATGCCGAGCCAGGCGAGATAATCCAGCCGCCGGAGAATGCCGGCGAGATCACCGACCCCGTCACCATTGCTGTCCTGAAAGGAGCGCGGATAGATCTGATAGATGACCGCGCTCTGCCACCAGGCGGCGCGGTCCCGGTCCATCGCCGTCAGATACGCTCGGCGAGCCAGATGGCGAGGCGCGAGCCCGCCTTGATGGCACCGCTGAGGAGGGGATAGGCCACCGCCTCGGTCGCGCCATGGGCAAGCCCCGTGTCGCGATGCTCCAGCTCCTCGTTGCGGAAACTCTCGATGGCGGCCTTGAGCTCGCCCTCGCTCTCCGGCAGCGCTGCGCCCTGGCGCCGGTAATGCTCGTCGATGACCTCCTCGACCGCCGCCGTGCAGGCCATGGCCGCCTTGGGGCCGAGCAGCGCCGTCGCCGCGCCGAGCGCGAATCCCGCCACATGCCAGAGGGGCTGCAGCGCCGTGGGCCGCACTTGCCGGTCGCCCAGCATCCGGTCGAAGACCTCGAGATGGCGCCGCTCCTGGGTGGCCATATGCAGAACCGCGTCGCGGTCCGGCCCGGGCGGCAGCACGGCGAGCTGGCCCTCATAGATGCGCCGGGCGCCATACTCACCCGCCTGGTCGACGCGGATGACGCGGTCGATCAGCTGCTCGGGCGTCAGGTCCCCGGGCATGCGCCGGCGCGGCGCCGGGGATTCCGGCGCTTTCGCGCTCACCGGGCGCTCCGCAGAGCGAGGAAGAGGCCGATCATGCCCACCAGCCCCGCATAGATGAAATCATAGCCCGCCATCGAGATGCCGAAGGCGGTCCAGGCCGGCCGGTCGCAGGGGATGACCGGCGTCGCCATGAGCTGCTTCTCCAGATCGGTCACCGATTGGTGGGTGTCGAGATTGCCGCTGCAGGCCGCCAGCCCCTGCCACCAATGCTGCTCGACGCCGACATGGAAAAGGGAAAGGCCGGCGACGACGAGGAAGCCGATGGCGGTGAGCGCGGCACCCCAGGGCTTGAGGCGCCGAGGGAGGACGAGTGTAAGGAGGCCGATGACGATCGTGCCGCCATAGCCCCAGCGCTGCCAGATGCAGAGCTCGCAGGGTTGAAGCCCGCCGAGATACTGGCTCGCAAACGCGACCAGCAGCGGGGCGATGGCGCCCAGCAGCAGGAGCAGCGGGAGCGGGAAGGGAGGCTGGGCCTTGCCGATGGAGGTTGAGGTCATGGCTCAAAGATAGCGGAGGAGGAGGAGGGCGCCCAGCAATAGAAGAAGGACAAGCGTCGCGAAGATGACAAGGTGGCTTGCGATGAATCGCCGCAGGGGCTCGCCATAGCGGGAGAGGAGCGCCGCCTCCAGGAAGAAGCGGCTACCGCGCGAGGCGGTCGAAGCCAGGATGAAGATCAGCGGATCGAGGCCGGCGATTCCGCTCGCGATCGCGATCACCTTGTAGGGGATGGGCGTGAAGCCCCCGGCGGCGATGATCAGCACACCCCAGCGCTGGTAGAGGCGCCGGAACTCGTCCAGCAAGGGCTGAAGCCCATAGAAATCGACGATCGGCTGGCCGATGGCCTTGAACAGGAAATGGCCGATGGCATAGCCCAGCAGCCCGCCGATGATGGAGCCGATGGTCGCCACCAGCGCGATGAGCCAGGCCTGGCGCGGCCGGGCGATCGCCATGGGGATGATCAGGATGTCCGGCGCCAGGGGGAAGACCGAGCTCTCGGCGACCGCCAGCAGAGCGAGCCAGGCGAGGGCGTGAGGGTGGGAGGAAAGGGCGATGATCCGGTCGTAGAGACGGCGCAGCATCCGGGCCCGGGCGGTGAAGAGGCGCGATGGCATGCCAAACTGACCGGCGCTTCCGGCGAAGTCAATTCGGCCGCTTGACCTTCGGGCTTTTGCGAACTACGTTCCTCATGTCGTGGTGATTTGAGCCGACCGGCTTGCGGCCACGTAAAAAAAGCCCGCTAAAAGGTCGGTGGTCCTGTGACAGACCCCGGCCCTTCCGCCGGGGTTTTTCGTTTCCGCACTCCCGGTCGACCTATCGCGGATTAGGCGCCGATTTGAGCATCAGCTTGCGGGCGCTCGATAAGTGCAGCTAAAGCGAGGCGGCGGTTGCCCCTCACGGCTGACATATGCGGAGGGCGACATGACCGAGACCGAGGGCGCCGAGCGCCTGCGAGACCTGACCGATCGCTACGGCAAGCTGGATGGCGCGGACCTGCTGCGCCCCATGCTGGAAACCGAATTCCCGGGGCGCATCGCCCTCGTCTCCTCCTTCGGTGCCGAGGCCGCGGTGCTGCTGCAGATCGCAGCCGAGATCGACCGCCATTTGCCGGTGATCTTCCTCGATACAGGCAAGCTCTTCGGCGAGACCCTGCGCTATCGCGACCAGCTGGTGAAGCGCCTCGGGTTGACGGACCTCCGGGTGATCCGGCCGGTCGCGGCGGAGGTCGAAGCCGCCGATCCCGAGGGCGTGCTCTGGGATTCCGATCCCAATGGCTGCTGTGGCGTGCGCAAGGTCGAGCCGCTGCGCCGGGCGCTGGCCGGCTTCGATGCCTGGATCTCCGGCCGCAAGCGCTTTCATGGGGCGCTGCGCACCTTCCTGCCGGTGATCGAGCTCTCGGGTACCAAGATCAAGATCAATCCGCTGGCGCGCTGGTCGAAGCTCCGCATCGAGGAGGAGTTCGCCCGGCACGGCCTGCCGCGCCATCCGCTCGAGGCCGACGGCTTCCTCTCCATCGGGTGCCTGCCCTGCACCGGCCGGGTCGCTCCCGGCGCCGATCACCGCGCCGGCCGCTGGGCCGGCCGCGAGAAGACGGAGTGCGGCATCCACCTCTAGCCGCTGGCGGCCGGCCCTTGTGGCGCGGCTCGACGCCGCTATGATGGCGCCCGCTCTGCCTGACCGGCCCGGTGCCCCTGTGGCGGAATTGGTAGACGCGGCAGACTCAAAATCTGTTGCTCGCAAGGGCGTGCTGGTTCGAGTCCGGCCAGGGGCACCAATAAATACAGGTACTTAGAGGTAATGCAAGTAGCCGCCGGCAACGAGCTAGCATGTCGGCGTGTGTAATTCCGGTGTAATCCCGTCAGGACTTCCGATCGCCACGGGCCTGCGTAAGTTCTGCTATT
>DATFRE010000615.1:0-5155 GCA_035263545.1 Dongiaceae bacterium | reverse complement strand
GGTCCACGGTCTGCTGCGCCGTGAACTGCTGCGTCGCGAGCTTGCGGTTGCGATCCAGCGTCACCTGGGCAAGGCGGGCCTGGGCCTGGAAATTCGTGAGATCTGCCTGCTCCGGCTCGTCATTGAGCTGCAGCAGAGGATCGCCGGCCTGCACCGACTGGCCGGACTCGAACATGATCTTGACGATCCGTCCGCTCACTTCCGGCGAGATGGTTACCTGGTGGACGGCGCTGAGGCTGCCGATGCCATCGATATAGTTCGGAACAGCCTTGGTCACGACCTCGACGGCCGCCACCGGCGTCGGCGGCTGGGGCTGGGCGAAGATCGAGGCGATCATGCCCTCCTTGAACTTCTCGAAGTAGTAGAGTCCCCCGAGCACCCCCGCCACGAGCCCCACCACGAGGATGAGACGGATGATCAGGCCGAGCCGCGTCCCCTTCGGACGCTGGACGGTCAGCGGATCCGAGATCGTCTCACGCGAGATCTTCTTCGGAAGGGGCATATCCATGAATCGACTGCTCCTCGCTCGGCTCTGATCTACCTGGCCCGGCCGGCAGCTTCCGTTGCCGCGCGGCGCTCCTCGGGGCCGTCATGGCTGGTCGCCATGGCAGCGGCGGCGGACAACGCCTCGGCTTCGGTGCCAGGGGTCGGATGTTTCTTCATAGCGCCGGCAATGGCGGCGACGGTCCCAGGGCCGCCGTTGCAATAGCGTTCGATCGCCTCCTCGGTCAAGCCGATGCCGCGCAGGCAGAAGCGGACCGCCTCGGCGGTGACGGCCTCGATCGTGCCCCGGTAGGGGATCACCTCGCTCCTCGGCAAGCGGCTATGTGCGATCTGGCAGGCGACATGGCCGGCGAACCAGAAGGCATTCCCGGCATCCATCCCGGGACCGCGAAGATCGCCGGACTTGCACGCCGCGGCCAGGCTGGCCTCGAAGATCGGAAGGCATCGGCCGCCCACCTTGGACAGCAGCACCCGGGCGTATTCGCCATCCTCCAGCAGGCTTTGCAACATCAGGCGCTGGCGGATCTTGGAGGTGGCCGGGTCGTCGAAGGCGCCGAAGACGATATGCTGGAACATGGCCTCGACCATCTCGGCGAGGATGGCGGTCGAGGGCGCGAGCGCGTTGAGGGCGTCGAGCGCCGGGTCGACCTGAGAGCCAAGCTGTTGAATTTCCTCGTAGAGCGCGGCCTTGGTCGGGAAATGCCGATAGAGCAGCGCCTCCGACACGCCAGCCTTCTCCGCCAGCTCCTTGGTCGTGGTGCCGGTGAATCCCTTGCGCGCGAAGAGCGGCATGGCGGTCTCCACGATCGCCCGCTTGCGCGCTGCTGCGTCCATCCGCCGCCTGATCATGGCGGGCGAACTTAGTGATTACTTACTTACAGTCAAGTGAAGCTTTGGGTATCCAGAAATAATCGCGCCGCCTGTTGCCGGCGGGCGACAGGCGGCGCGGGGTTCGAAAACTTCAGCCGCGGCGGCTCAGTTCAGCTTGGCCTCGGCATCGAGCGCCGCCTTCACGGCCGGCCGGGCCTTGATCCGCTCGAAATAAGCCGTCAGCACCGGCCATTTGGAGAGATCGATGCCGACATGGCTGGTCCAGCTGAGGATCACGAAGAGATAGGCGTCGGCCACCGTGAAGGTCGAGCCCATCAGATAATCCTTGCCTTGCAGGCTCTTGCTCAGGGTGTCGAAGCGCCCGGCGATGCGCGTCTTGAGGGTCTCCTTCCAGGCCGCCGGCGTCTGGTCGCTGAACAGGGGGCTGAAGCTCTTATGCAGTTCGGCGGTTGTGAAGTTCAGCCATTCCTGGAGGCGGTAGCGCTCGAAGCTGCCGGCCGCCGGGGCCAGCTTGGAGGCCGGCTTCTGGTCGGCAATGTACTGGACGATGGCAGGGCCCTCGGTCAGCACCTGGCCGCCCTCGATCTCGAGGGCGGGCACATAGCCCTTGGGGTTGACCGATGTGTAGCTGCCGCCTGATTTGGTCTTCTTCGTTCCCAGGTCGACCACTTCGATATCGAAGGGGATGCCCGCCTCGCGCAGCGCGATATGGGGCGAGAGCGAGCAGGCGTGGGGGGTGAGATAGAGCTTCACGGGTGTTGTCTCCCTTCATGCCGTCATTGGGTTGGAAGATTTCGCGACCGGCGAGAGGGGTCTCGCCGGGCGTACGGGATAGAGGATGGGTGCGCGGCCGGGGCTCCTTCAAGCCCCGCTGATGCTCAGTAGGGGAGCATGGGGCGCCCAGGTTTCCGCGGGGTGACCGAGGATTAATTCCCTGTAACCGGCCAAGGATTCCCGCCGGCCGGCCCGGATTCGGTGCAGGATTCCGGCGGCTCCCCCGTGATATCCTTGCCATGGCAATGAGGGGCAGCCCGGTAGGCTGCCCACTTCCCTGGGAGAATGGATGGCCTCGAGCGGCAAGACGCGGGCGTTGATCGCGCTCGTATTGTTGGCTGGCGTCGCCGCAGCCGGCTACACGCTCTATTCGCGCCCGGCGACTCCGCCGGCCGGCGCGGCGAAGTCGCGCACCTCCGCCATTGTGCCCGTGGTGGTATCGCCCGTCACGACGGGCGAGTTCCAGGTAAAGGACCATACGATTGGCACCGTGAGCATCGATGCGACGGTCCAGGTCAAGTCCCGGGTCGACGGCCAGGTGATGTCGGCGGGGTTCACCGAGGGCCAGATGGTCCGCAAGGGCGACCTGCTGTTCCGCCTCGATCCGCTTCCGTTCCAAGCCCAGCTCCAGCAGGCTGAGGCGGCGCTGGCCCGCGACCAGGCCCAGCTCTCCAACGCCCAGAACGATATGAAGCGGTTCAGCCAGCTGACCGCGAAGGGCTTCGCCACCACCCAGGAGAACGAGCAGGCGACGGCCCAGGCCAAGGTCATGGCGGCCGCCACCATGTCCGACCAGGCGGCGATCGACCTCGCCAAGCTTCAGCTCGGCTATACCGAGATCCGCTCACCCATCGACGGAAAGACGGGCCGCATCCTGGTCGAGCCCGGCAATCTGGTGAAGGCGAACGACCTGCCGCTCGTGGTCGTCAATCAGCTCCAGCCGATCGCCGTCACCCTGTCGCTGCCCCAGCGCGACCTGCCGCTGCTCCAGCGCCGCATGGCCAAGGGCAAGCTCGCCGTCATTATCAGCATTCCCGGCGATCCCACCGGCAGCCGCCTGAAGGGCAAGGTTGATTTCATCAACAACGCCGTGGACGCCGCCTCCGGCACGATCGAGATGAAGGCCAGCTTCGACAATGCCGATCTCAGGCTGGTGCCGGGCCAGCTCGTGGACGCGGTCATCGTGCTGCAGACTCTCGACGCCGCGGTGACGATTGCCTCCGAGGCGGTCAATGACGGGCAGGACGGGCGCTATGTCTATATCGTCAAGCCCGACAACACGGTCGCCGTCCAGAACGTCAAGGTCGCCCATGAGGATGGCGGGGTCAGCGTGATCTCCGAGGGCCTGAAGAACGGCGATCGGGTTGTGATCGATGGCCAGCTCCGCCTGGCGCCGGGCATGAAGGTCTCGATCAAGGCGAGCAAGGCGGCCATGTCCCAGGATGCCGCTGCCGCAGGCGAGACCCAGCAGGCGGGGGATTAGCGATGGGGGTTTCGGCGCTCTTCATCGCCCGGCCGGTCATGACCAGCCTGCTGATGATCGCGCTCGTGATCTTCGGCGCCTTCGGCTATTCGCAGCTCCCGGTCAGCGAGCTGCCCAATGTGGATTTCCCGACCATCTCGGTGACGACCAAGCTCCCGGGCGCCGATCCCGAGACCATGGCCTCGGCCGTGGCCACGGTGCTGGAGAACCAGTTCTCGACCATCGCCGGCATCGATTCGATGACCTCGACCAGCAGCCAGGGGACGACGCGCATCGTTCTGCAGTTCTCGCTCGACCGCAACATCGATGGCGCGGCCCAGGACGTGCAGTCGGCGATCGCCGGGAGCCTCCGCGACCTGCCCGCGGAGCTTCCCGCTCCACCGACCATGCGCAAGGTCAATCCGGCGGATGCGCCCATTCTCTTCATGGCGCTGTCCTCGCCGACCTTGCCGCTGAGCCAGGTGGACGAATATGCCGAGCGCGAGCTCGCCCAGCGCATCTCGACGCTCCCCGGCGTTGCTCAGGTCGATGTCTTCGGCTCGCAGAAATTCGCCGTGCGCATCCAGCTCAATCCCGATGCGCTCGCCTCCCGCGGCATCGGGCTCGACGAGGTCCAGGCCGCCGCCCAGGCCGGCAATGTCAATCTCGCGACCGGCAGCCTCGAGGGAGCGAAGACCGCTCAGAACATCAAGGCTAACGGCCAGATGTTCGATGCCGCCACCTTCCGCCGGCAGATCGTCGCCTACCGCAACGGCTCGCCCGTGCGCCTGGCCGACATCGGCACGATCGTGGACAGCGTCGAGAACAACAAGGTCGCGAGCTGGTACAACGACGATCGGGCCGTGGTCCTCGCCGTCGACCGCCAGCCGGGCACCAACACCATCGAGGTGGTGAACGGGATCCGCGCCGTGCTGCCCTCTTTCATCGCCCAGCTGCCGCCGGCGGTGAACCTCAACATCATTTACGACCGCAGCCAGTCGATCCGCGCCGCCGTCTCCGATGTCCAGTTCTCCCTGATGCTGGCCGCGGCCCTGGTGGTGATGGTCATCTTCATCTTCCTGCGCAATCTCTCGGCCACCATCATTCCCTCGCTCGCCTTGCCGATCTCGATCATCGGCACCTTTGCGGGCATGAGCCTGATGGGCTACAGCCTCGACAATCTCTCGCTCATGGCGCTGACGCTGTCGGTCGGCTTCGTCGTCGACGACGCTATCGTCATGCTCGAGAACATCGTGCGCCATATCGAGGCGGGCGAGACCCCGCTGCAGGCGGCGATCAAGGGCTCGAAGGAGATCGGCTTCACCATCATCTCCATGACCCTCTCGCTGGCGGCGGTCTTCATCCCCGTGCTGTTCATGGGCGGCATCGTCGGGCGGCTGCTGCACGAATTCGCCGTCACCATCGTGCTGGCGATCATGGTCTCCGGCCTGGTCTCGCTGACGCTGACCCCCATGCTCTGCAGCCGCTTCGTGCGGCCGCAACGGGGGCTGAAGCACGGCCTGCTCTATCGCACCTTCGAGCGCGCATTCGATCTTATGCACGGCGCCTACGCCGGCAGCCTGC
>DATFRE010000614.1:0-17669 GCA_035263545.1 Dongiaceae bacterium | reverse complement strand
GCGAGGATTTCGAGGCGCGGCTCGTCCGGGTCATTCATGGCGACTGCAACCCGAAGGGGCCGGGCCTCAAATTCCGTCATGTCCCGACTGCCATCGATGGCCGTCATCCCGGCCGCCGGCAGCGTCTCGATGCCGGCTCCTACATGATCGTCGATCCGATGCCGGCGCTCATCGCGGGCGCCTTCACCTTCTTCGCCATGATCTGGCCGACCCGGCCGATGGCGCCCGATCAGACGATCCTGGCGCAATGGGACCCGCTGCGTCAGGCAGGCATTCGCATCGCGCTCGACGAGGGCTTTCTGTCGGCGAGCCTCGGCAGCGGGACCGGCGGGGTCGAGACGATGACGCTCGACCGGCCCATGCTGGAGCGGCAATGGTATGCGATCTCGGTCTCGATCGATCCGGCGGCGAGCCGGGTCGCCCTCGAGCAGCGGCCGGTGAAACGCTATGCCCATATCGATGACCGGAGGAGCCTTAGCGGGCGCCTCGCCATGGCGCCCGCAGCGGTCGCAGCACCCCTCTATCTCGCCGGCTGCCCCGGGGCCGATGGCAGGGTCACCAGCCATTTCGACGGCAAGATCGATGCGCCGATGCTGCTCTCGGGCGTCCAGGAGGCGTGGCGCTATCCAGCACTTCTCGAAGGCGATCCGGGGCCGGTCATCGCGCGCTGGGATTTCTCCCAGGCGGTCAGGACCACCCGGGCCGTCGATATCGGCCCTTCGGGCCATCACGGCCGGCTCGTCCATCTGCCGGCTCGCGGCATGAAGGGCTGGAACTGGACGGGCGAGGCGCATGACTGGCAGAGAAAGCCCGCGCATTATGGCGCCATCCATTTCCACAGCGACGACATCTACGACGCCGGCTGGGAGACTTCCCTCGAGCTCACGATCCCGCCGGATCTCGAGAGCGGGCCCTACGCGCTCCATGTCGCCTGCGGGGAGAGCGACGAGACGGCGACGCGCGAGTTCTATATCGCCTTCTTCGTGCGGCCGCCGCGCAGGGGCGGGCGCGGCAAGAGCCGTCCCGCGGTCGTCTTCCTGGCGCCCACCTGCTCCTACATCGCCTATGCCAATCATGCCGAGCATATCACCGCCCGCGGCGCGGAGCGGCAGATGGGCCGGCTGCTTACCTTCGGCCACGCCGATCTCTGGATGTACGACCATCCCGAGCTCGGCGCCTCGCTCTATGACAGCCACGCCGATGGCTCTGGCGTCTGCTATTCGAGCCGGCTCAGGCCCAATTTGAATTTCTCGCCGCGCTATCACTCCTGGCTCGGCGGCCATGGCTCGGGGCTCTACCAGTACAACGCCGACACCCATCTCTTCGACTGGCTCGAGCATCAGGGTGTGGCCTATGACGTCATCACGGATGAGGATCTGCATGAGGAGGGCATCGACCTCCTCCACGACTACCGCATCGTCGTCACCGGGACTCATCCCGAATACCACTCCACGCCCATGTGGGATGCGATGAAGGCCTGGATCGATGAAGGCGGGCGGCTCATGTATCTGGGCGCCAATGGCTGGTACTGGCGCATCGCCTTCCATGACGAGCTGCCCGGCGTCATCGAGGTGCGCCGTGCCGAGGACGGCATCCGCACCTGGATCGCCGAGCCCGGCGAGTACTACCATTCATTCACCGGAGAATATGGCGGGCTCTGGCGCCGCATGGGCCGCGCGCCCAATGTCATCTGCGGCGTCGGCTTCATCGGCCAGGGCTTCGACGTCTCCTCCTACTACCGGCGTAGGCCCGATGCCGGCAATCCGCGGGCGGCCTTCATCTTCGAAGGCGTCTCAGACGAGATCATCGGGAATTTCGGGCTGATCGGCGGCGGGGCGGCGGGAATCGAGATCGATTGCCTCACCACATCTCTGGGCTCGCCGCCCAACATGCTGCGGCTTGCCTCCTCGGAGGACCATTCGCCCATGATCCTCCTGGTCAATGAGGAGTTCGGCGTCGTCCCGCCCGCTCTCGGCGGCGACCAGAACGAGCGTGTGCGCGCCGATCTCGCCTTCGGCGAGACGCCCGCCGGCGGCGCGCTCTTCGCCACCTCCTCCATCGCCTGGTGCGGCTCGCTCTCCCACAACGGCTACGACAACAACGTCTCCCGGATCACGGCGAACGTCCTGAAACGCTTCCTCGACCCGACACCGTTCACTTGATTTTCCCCTCTCCCGCGCTTTGAAGCGGGAGAGGGGACGCCGGCGCGAAGCGACGGCTGGGGTGAGGGCTGTTCAAGTCCGGTGCTTGCCTGAGCCTCACCCTCCCCATCGCTGTCGCGATGGGTCCCCTCCCTCTCCCGCTTCAAAGCGCGAGAGAGGGACGCTTAGCTCACCCCTATCGAGAGGGTGGTGGACAGATATCACCCGATCCGCTTCCCCGTCGCCGCGTCGAAGAGATGCAGCCTTCCCTCGGGGAAGCGCAGGCGGACGGGGGCGCCGGGCACCAGCCGCGGACGGTCGAGGGAGAGGATCTTCAGATCCTCGCCGCCGAGATTGGCGTGAAGCAGCGTGGTCACGCCCATGGGCTCGACCAGATCCACCCGCGCCTCGATGGGGGCGTCCGGGCCTTCGGCGACCTCGATATGCTCCGGGCGGATGCCGAGCAGAATCGGCTGCTCCGCCGCACTGGGCGCCGAGAGCTTGACCGGCAAGGTGAGGCCGCCGAGGCGGATCGCCGCACCGGCGCCGTTGGCGCTCAAGCTCCCGGTCAGGAAGTTCATGGCCGGCGAGCCGATGAAGCCCGCGACGAAGACGTTTGCCGGGCGGTCATAGATCTCCAAGGGCGTTCCGACTTGCTGCACCACGCCGTCATGGAGGGCGACGATCCGGTCGGCCATGGTCATGGCCTCGATCTGGTCATGGGTCACATAGACCGAGGTCGCGCCCAGGCTCCGGTGGAGCTTCTTGATCTCGGCCCGCATCTGCTCGCGCAGCCGGGCGTCGAGATTGGAGAGCGGTTCGTCGAACAGGAAGGCCTTGGGCTTGCGTACGATGGCGCGGCCCATGGCGACGCGCTGGCGCTGGCCGCCGGAGAGAGCGCGCGGCCGGCGCTGGAGCAGGGGCTGGAGCCCCAGGATCCGCGCCGTCTCCGCCAGCGCCTCGCCGAGGCGCTCCTTGGGCGTGCGCCGGAGCCGCAGGCTGTAGCTCATATTGTCGGCCACGGTCATATGCGGATAGAGCGCATAGGACTGGAACACCATGGCGATATCGCGGTCCTTGGGCGCCAGATCGTTGACCACCGCGCCGCCGATGCGGATGGTGCCGGCGCCGATCGCCTCGAGGCCCGCGATCATCCGGAGCAAGGTGGATTTGCCGCAGCCCGAGGGCCCCACCAGCACGATGAACTCGCCATCCGCGATGGCGAGATCCATCCCGTGGAGCACCTTGACCGCCCCATAGGACTTGCTGACGCCGGTGATCTCGATCGATGCCATGGCGGCTCCCTCAGCCCTTCACCGCGCCGGCGGTCAAGCCCCGCACCAGATATTTCTGGATCAAAACGAAGAAGAGGAAGGCGGGGATGAGCGCGATAATCCCCGCCGCCATCATCTGGCCGAAATCGACCGAGAACTTGCTGATGAAGGAGAGGAGCCCGACGGGAAAGGTGCTCTTGTCGGTCTTGGAGATCAGCATCAGGGCGAAGAGGAGCTCGCTCCAGGCGGCGGTGAAGACGAAGCCGAGGGTGGCCGCGATCCCCGGCAGCGTGAGGGGAAGGGCGATCTTGCGGAAGGCGCCGAAGCGCGTATCGCCATCGATCATCGCCGCCTCTTCGAGATCCTTCGGGATGCCGTCGAAGAAGGACTGCATCAGGAAGGTGGCGAAGGGGACATTGAAGGCCGAGTAGACGACGATGAGCCCGGTCAGGCTGTTGGTGAGATGGAGGGGCGCGAAGAGCTTGAATATCGGGCTGATCAGCATCACCAGCGGGAACATCTGCGTGATGAGCATGAGCCCGACCAGCCAGTACTTGCCGGGGAAGGTGAAGCGCGAGAGGGCATAGCCCGCGCCCGAGGCGACCAGCGTCACGCCGACCGCTGTCATCACGGAGACGATGACGCTGTTCTCGAAGAAGATCGGGAAGTCGGTGTGCCGCAGCACCGAGGTGTAATGCTCCCAGCTCGCCTCAGACGGCCAGAGCCGCACTCCCTCGCTGTAGAGGAGCATCTCGGGTGTGACCGAGACCTTGAGCAGCCAGAACAGGGGAAAGAGCGCTGCCAGAACATAGAGCGAGATGAGGAAATAATGCATCACCCAATAGGCGCCGCGGCGAAGGGTGGCGGGCTTCATCCTTCCTCTCCCCTCACTGGCGCTTCATCAAAGCGTGGCGGAGCAGGATCAGCAGGAAGGCATAGATCAGCAGCAGCACGAGCAGGACGGTCGCGATCGCCGAGGCATAGCCGAAATCGAGCCGCCGGAAGGCCTGGGTGAAGATGTAGCTGGCGACGATCTGCGTCCGGTCCGCGGGCCCGCCGCCGGTCATGACGACGATCAGATCCGCCGCATTGGCGATCCAGACGGTGCGCAGCAGCACGGCGATGGCGATGGTCGGGGCGAGGAAGGGGAGCGTGACGTCGCGGAAGCGCCGGATCGGCCCGGCGCCGTCGATGGCCGCCGCCTCGTAGAGGTCGCGGGGAATAGACTGAAGCGCCGCCAGCAGGGTGATGGCGAAGAAGGGCGTCCCCCACCAGACATTGGCGATGATCGGGCCCCAGAGGGCCAGGTCCGGATCGGAGAGGATGTTGTCCGGGCTCGACATCAGGCCGAGGGCGAAGAGCCAGTGGGGGAGCGGCCCCACCACCGGATTGAAGAGCCAGGCCCAGTTGAGGCCGGAGAGGAAGGCCGGCACGGCCCAGGGCAGGAAGACCAGCGCCTGGACCAGGCCCCGGCCCGGGAAGGGCTGGTTCAGCAGCAGCGCCAGGACGAGGCCGAGGAAGAACTGGAGGACGACCGAGGCGACCGTCCACCAGACCGTGTTCTTGAGGGCGTTCCAGAAGTTCGGATCGGCCAGCAGGTCGCGGAAATGGGCGAGGCCGACGAAGCCGCCGCTCATGGGATTGAGCAGCTCCATATCGCGGAAGGCATAGGAGAGGCCGATCGCCAGCGGCACCAGCATCACCGCGGCGATCAGGATCAGCGCCGGGGCGCTATAGAGATAGGGCTCCGCCGCCAGCGCAATCCCGCGCCAAGGGCGCGGCCGGTGCTCGATAGCGGCGGCGGTCGTCATCGGCGCAGAGTGCCCTCTCCCGCGCTTTGAAGCGGGAGAGGGAGGGGACCCATCGCGTAGCGATGGGGAGGGTGAGGGTTTGGCAAGACGGTGCTTGGCTCACCCTCACCCGGTCGTCGCCGCTGCGCGGCGCCGACTCCCTCTCCCGCTTCAAAGCGCGGGAGAGGGAAGGGCATGTCGAGCCGGTCGCTCAAACCGTCAGCCCCGGCAGTCTCCGCCTCACTTCTTAGCCGCCAGATACTTCTTCTGCGCCGGGGTCAGGTAGTCGGCCCATTGCTTGGCGAGATCCTGCGGGGAGAGCTGGCCGAGAAGGGCCTGCTGGCCCGTCTTCACCACGATGGAATCGGCGAAATAGGCGAACTCAGGCAGATATGTGGGCGTGACCGTCGGGGTCACGTCCTTGTCGCCCAGCTCCTCGAACCAGCCCTTGAACTTCGGATTGGCGTAGAAGGGATCCTTCTCGGCGGATTTGTAGATGGGCAGCGCCCCGATCCGCTTGTTCCAGATCACATTGCCCTCGGGCCCGTCGAGGGTCGCGATCAGCTTCCAGGAAAGATCCTTGTTCTTGCTGTTGGAGAACATGGCCCAGCTGCCATAGCCGATAGTCGGGAAGGCCTTGCCGGAGGGGCCCTTGGGGAAGGGCACGACGTCGTAATCCTCGGGCTTCATGCGCTCCTGCACGGCGATCAGCGCGTCGGGATCCTGGTCGAGCATGGCGCAGGTGCCGGAATAGAAGCCGGCGACGATCTCGTTGAAGCCCCAGTTCACGGCATCCTTCGGCGCATAGCCGTTCTTGTAGAGATCGGCCAGCCAAGACATGCCCTTGACCCAGCCGGGATCGGTGAAGGTCGAGGTCCCGTCCTTGGTGAAGAAGCTGTTGTCGCCGTTCATGCCGGCGCCGAACATGATCCAGCCATTGTACCCGCCCGGCCCGCCGCGCAGGCAATAGCCGTATTTGCCCGACATGGCCGAGATCTTCTTGGCGTCCGCGGTGAACTCGTCCATCGTCTTCGGCGCCTGATCGATGCCCGCCGCCTTGAACAGCGTCTTGTTGATGAACATCGCCCTCAGATAGAAGCCATAGGGCAGGGCATAGGCGGTATTGCCGACATAGCGGGCCATCTGGAGCGTGCGGTCGTTCAGCTCCTTGGTGTGGTCCCATGTGGCGAGATAGGGCTCGAGATTCTCGAGCATGCCGTTATTGGCGTAGAGCGCCTGCCAGCGATCCGGCATCTCGACCACATCGGGCGTGTCGCCGGCCGAGACCATGGTTGCGAACTTCTCGAAGGCCTGGCTCCAGGGGAGCGAGGTGATCTCGACATGGGTGCCGGGATTGGCGTCCTCGAAGGTCTTGACGATCTGCTTCAGGGTCTCGGTGCGCTCCGGGCTGGTGATGACCTCGACGAGGCTCAGCGTCGTATCGGCGGCGGCGGGGCCCGCGATGAGCAGCGCTGCGATCCCGGCCAGCAGACATGATTTCAGCTTCATCCTCTTCCTCCGCTGTTTTCAGGTTTTGCTTGTTTCGAAGGCTTGGGTCAGGTCGGCCCACAAAGATTCTGCGGCCTCCAGACCGGTGTTGAGGCGCACCATCCGCTCCGGCACGCCGAAGCGCAGCGCATGGTTGGGCCCGCCCGTCTGCACCCGCGTGACACCGGCGGGGCAGATCAGGCTCTCATGGCCGCCCCAGCTCACCCCCATCTTGAAGAGCTTGAGGGCGTTGCAGAAGGCGGGAATGTCGATCGAGGGATCGAGCTCGATGGAGAACAGCCCCGACGTGCCGCCGAGCCCCTTGGAGCGCGGCTGCGAGAGGGCCGGGTGATGCACCCGCGTCACCGCGGGATGGGACTGGAGCCGCGTCGCCAGGAGAAGGGCGCTCCGCTCATGCTCGCGCATGCGCGCGGGAAGCGTCCGCAGTCCCCGCAGCAGCAGCCAGCCATCGAAGGGCGAGAGCTTGGCGCCAAGATAGGGTAGGACCTCGCGGCGGAGCTTGTTCACCAACTCTTTCCGGCCCGCGACCACGCCGGCGACGACGTCGGAATGGCCGCCGATATATTTGGAGGCCGAATGGAGGACGAGGTCGCAGCCGAGCGTGATGGGCTGCTGGAACACCGGGGAGGCCCAGCTGTTGTCGATGATCGTGACCGCGCCGGCGGCCTTCGCCAGCCGGGCCAGCGCCGCGATGTCGTGGACCTGGAACATCCAGCTGGTCGGGCTCTCGAGATAGAAGAGCTTGCGGCCCGGCAGCGCCCGCTCGACCGCAGCGAGGTCGCCGGCATCAATATAGTCCACTGTAATGCCGAAGCGCTTCAGCACCACCTCGAAGAAGCGGAAGCTGTCGGGATAGAGATGCTCGACGGCGAGGATCCTGTCGCCGGGCTGAACGAAGGCGAGCACGGCCGAGGAGATCGCCCCCATGCCGCTGCCGAATCCCAGCGCGTCCTCCGTGCGCTCGAGCTCGGCGATCTTCTCCTCGAAGGCCCGCACCGTCGGGTTCAGGCCGCGGGAATAGGTCGGGCGGACCAGCTTGCCGCTGAAGGTCGCCGCCATCTCGTCATAGGAGGAGAAGGTGAAGAGCGAGGTCTGGAAGATCGGCGGCACCACCGCATCGCCATAATGGCGCTCGTCATGGGCGAGGACCGTGGCGGCGAAGTCGATGCCGTCGAGCTCTGGGTTCATGGAGCACCCGATGGGGGAATAGTGGCTGGCGACATCCGGTTGATGTCCTCCTCGACGATGGCGAGGATCGCCAGCGTATGCCGGCGCACCGTCTCCGGATCGTGCCGGGCGATGGCCTCGAACAGCGGCCGGTGCAGGGGAAAGGAGCGGGCGGCGAAATCGGCGCGGTCGAAGGGCTTCGCCCAGAAGGAGGCGAAGGCCTCGCGCATCTGCGAGAGCAGCTGGCCGAACAGCGGATTGCGGCAGGCGTCGTAGATCGAGAGGTGGAAGGCGAGATCCTCGGGCCCGGCGGTCCCCTCGGCCAGATGGACCCGCTCCATCTCCACCAGCTTCGTCTCCATGACCTCGAGATCGCCGGCGGTCGCGCGCAGCGCCGCCAGCATGCCGGCCTCGGTCTCGAGGCCGCGGCGGACCTCCAGGGTCTGCAGCAGGGCATCGCGCTCGGCGACGATGGAGAGGGGGAGATAGACGGTCTTGGCGCTGACCGGGCGCTTGAGGAAGGTCCCGCTGCCCTTGCGCACCTCGACGATGTCGAGCGCCAGCCAGTGGCGCATCACCTCGCGAACCGTGGACCGGCCCACGCGCAGCGCTTCCATGAGCTCCCGCTCGCTGGGAAGCTGCTCGCCGGGCACGAGCCGCCGGCGCTCGATATAGCCCACCAGCGCATCCAGGATCGCGCTCTTCCGGTCGACCGAGGGCAGCGGTGCCAGCCCCAAGGCCTGTGCCGTCTCCGAGACTGCCGCCATGCCTACCCCGCTTGCTGTCCTGACATCAGACCAGTTGGGCGCGACTGTCAAGGAGCTCCGCCAGTGCCGCGGCGGAAAATGGGCGCGCTGTGGAAATATTGGAACGTCTGCGGCAATCGCGGGTTGTGCTGGGAACGGTTCCCGCCAAGGAACCGGCTATGGCGTGGGCGCGCCGCCGCGCGACAAAAGAGGCTTCCATGTCTCTGGTCTTCGAGCCGGATCGCGTGGCCCATGACCCGACACAGCAGGCTCTCCGCTTCTTCGCCAGGGATGATTTCCGCCTCGTCTATTGCGCCGTCTCCCGAGCCGCCCTGGCGGCGCTGGAGGACGATGCCTTGGGCGGGCTTTACGCCATGGTGACGACCTATCGCCGGCACAAGGAGCTGATCCGCGGGCTGGCGCTGCGCAAGTATCGCGATGGCCGCTATGAAAACGGCGTTATGGTGATCGTTCGGAAGGAGGATCTCCTTCCATAGCGGCAGCGGTCCACTCGCGCGCGCCGACACCTGAAAAGCAAAACGGCGCCCCCGGGGGGAGGGGCGCCGTTTCGCCACGCGGCTCCGGGGCTGGCCCGGAGCGCGCCGTTTAGGAGGTCAGGCCGCCTTGTGGGGGGCGGGCTTGTTGGCGTTGGCGGGCTTGCGCAGCGCACGGTCCGCAAGCTCGTCGGCAACCCAGTCGATATCGCCGCGCACCAGGCCGATATCGCTCAGCATGCGGTTGTCGAGCTGGCTGAGCTGCTTATGCGCATCGCGCCACAGGTTCCACTGCTTCAGCGGCAGGACGATCTCGGTCTCGAAGCCGCTCGTGGCGCCCTGGACGTCGCGCATCGCCTTGATCACCGCAGGGATCTCGGCCCGGCTGATGCCGATATCGGCCAGCATACGGTCGTCGAGAGACATCAGCCGGCGATAGGCATCGCGCCGGCCGGACCAGGCGGCGAGCTTCCGGCCGATGAGCTTCGCCAGGGAGACCACGACCCACTCGTCGCCGCCCACGGAATCGGCCGCGACGCGGTCGATCTCCGACTTGCTGACCCCGATATCCCTGAGCGTGCGCTCGTCGAGCGCCTGCAGCTCGCGGACGACCTGCATCCGCTTGAAGGGACGGAGCAGAATCTCCGTCAGGGAGGGGTAGCCAGCGGGGCTGGAAACGGTGATGTTGGAGGCGATGGCGGCCGGCGTCGTCGCGGCGGTCTGCATCGCAATCTTGGAGTCGGTATAGCGGGTCATGATCGTCTTCCTCAGGCTTCGACCGACGGCCCATTGCCGGCGATCGCAATGACTGCAATATAAGAAACCCATGTGAGTCGGGACAGGGTTCCTGCTGCATCGCAGCAATGCCGCTGGAGCATGACATCGCCGACAAGTCGCCAAATTTCCGCATATCTGCCATAATTCCGCCCTGCCGGAACCCCACTCGGCCCGAACGGAGAAGGAACTGATCGATGAGCCTCGCGGAGCAGCCCTATCTCGGCGATGAAGCCTTGGCTGGAATGTTGAAGAAAGCCGGCCTCCGCGTTGATTTGTCGCAGATTCGTGGCCTGCTCGCCGGAGTGCTCGCCGCCCCTGCCGGCGAGCATCCCGATGCCTGGATCGACCTCGTCGCCCCGGCCGCGGATAGCGCCTGCCGGGCCCAGCTCGACGCCCTAAAGCGGCGCCTTGCGGCGGAGGCTCCCCCGGCCAAGCTGAAGTCCGCGACGGCGCGCCTTGCTGCACTGCGAAAAGAACTCGAACGCCGGAGCCTCGCCGGCTTCCTGGTGCCGCGGGCCGACGAGCATCAGGGCGAATATGTCCCGCCCCGGGCCGAGCGCCTCGCCTGGCTGGCCGGCTTCACCGGCTCCGCCGGCCTCGCCATCGTGCTGGCCGAAAAGGCCGCCGTCTTCGTCGACGGGCGCTACACCCTCCAGGTGCGCGACCAGGTCGATACTGGCCTGTTCGAGCCCCAGCATCTGACCGAGCAGCCGCCGGAGAGCTGGATCGCTGGCAATCTGCCCAAGGGCGGCCGGCTCGGCTACGACCCCTGGCTGCATACGCCCGACGGGGTGAAGCGCCTGCGCCAGGCGGCGGAAAAGGCGGGAGGCTCGCTGGTGACGGTCGACGGCAATCCGCTCGACGCCGTCTGGTCGGATCAGCCCCCGCCGCCGCTGGCGCCGGTCGTGCCCCAGGATCTCCGTTTCGCCGGCCGCAGCGCGCAGGACAAGCGCGAGAGCCTGGGCCGCGGCCTTGCCGGCGATAGCATCGCCGCCGCGGTGCTGACCAATCCGGATTCCCTCGCCTGGCTGCTCAACATCCGCGGCGCCGACGTACCGCGCACGCCCTTTGCGCTGGGCTTCGCCATCCTCCATGACGATGGCGGGGTCGAGCTCTTCATGGACCGGCGCAAATTCACGCCCGGTCTCGAGAACCATCTCGGCAATCGGGTCGCCGTCAGCGCGCCGGAAGGCCTCGCCGCTTCCCTCGACCGGCTGGGCCAGGCGAAAGCCCGCGTGCTTGCCGATCCGGCGACGGCGCCGGCCTGGATCTTC
This sequence comes from Dongiaceae bacterium, assembly GCA_035263545.1. GTDB lineage: Bacteria > Pseudomonadota > Alphaproteobacteria > Dongiales > Dongiaceae > DASXQK01. The sequence goes on along the minus strand of DATFRE010000614.1, from coordinate 6,497 downwards.
GACCGGCTCACCGCCGCCGGCGCCGTCATCGCCGAGCGCGATGATCCCTGCCTGCTGCCCAAGGCCTGCAAGAACGAGGCCGAGCTCCAGGGAACGCGCAGCGCCCATCGCCGCGACGGCGCGGCGGTGACCGGTTTCCTCCATTGGCTCGCTGAGGCCGCGCCGAAGGGCGAGGTCGACGAGCTCACCGCCGCGGCCAGGCTGGCGGAGTTCCGCCGTGCGGGCGATCTCTTCCGCGATTTCAGCTTCGACACGATCTCAGGGGCGGGGCCGAACGGAGCGATCGTCCATTACCGCTCCAGCGAGCGCACCAACCGGCCCCTGACATCGGGGGAGCCCTATCTGGTGGATTCCGGCGCCCAATATGTCGACGGCACCACCGACATCACCCGCACCGTCGCCATCGGCCCTCAATCCGCCGAGGCCAAGGACCGCTTCACCCGTGTGCTGAAGGGGCACATCGCCCTGGCGCTGGCCCGCTTCCCCAAGGGCACCACCGGCAGCCAGCTCGATTCCCTCGCGCGCTACGCCCTCTGGCAGGCGGGGCTGGATTACGACCACGGCACCGGCCATGGGGTCGGGAGCTTCCTCTCGGTGCATGAGGGGCCGCAGCGCATCTCGAAGATCCCCAACCGCGTGGCGCTGGAGCCGGGGATGATCGTCTCCAACGAGCCCGGCTACTACAAGACCGGCGCCTACGGCATCCGCATCGAGAATCTCGTAACGGTGATCGAGGACGCGCGCCCCGGGGATGAGCGCCCCATGCTCGCCTTCGAGACGCTCACCCTCGCCCCCATCGACCGCAATCTCGTCGACAAGAGCCTGCTAACCCCGGCGGAGATCGCCTGGCTCGATGCCTATCACGCCCGGGTCCGCGAGGTACTGAGCCCGAAGCTTGACGCCGCCACCGCCGCCTGGCTCGGCCAAGCCACCGCCCCGATCTGAGCTCCGCCCGCACGACGTTAATCTGCCCCCTCGCCCCCCGACAGGGGGGAGAGGGCCGGGGTGAGGGGCGAGCGCGCCGGCAAGGTCTCAGAAGCGCCAACACCAGATGTTGGCGCTACCGCCGGCCCAGCAAGTCGGCGCCGCTGATTCGCTGCGGCCTTTAATTGGGCGGCTTATGGGACTGCTGGAAGCCGGCTACGTCGTATTGAGCCACGCTCTTCGGATTCTTCGAATTCTGCGGCTGGTTGCCCGCGTAGTGGGTGCCCGCGTTGCCGTCGGGATTGAAAGCCGAACCGGGGGCAGTGGCGGCGTGGCCCGGCGTGGCGCTCCCCGTCTGAGGGGTGCCAATGGTTTGACTGGGCTGACCCTGCACTCCCGTTGTCCTGTGGACATCGGCGGCCAACGCCAAGCCGGTCGAGGCTATGAGCAAGGAAACGCCGAGCATCATCGGCATGACGAGATGTTTCATGGTTTTCTCCCAGCGTAGTCGGTTTCAGGAACCGCTCGGAAGCAGGCAGCATTCGGCGGTGTCTGTTCCAACAATAACGCCGAACCGCCGCTACTCTTCGCAGCGCGTCGCGCGTATGTGATGCAGTGTGAGACTCCGGTGATTGTGCTCGCTGCATTTCAGACACGCCCGGGGTGACGCCATGTCACCAAGGCGTGCCGGTCTCGAAGACGGCCCCCCGTCGGAGTGTTTTCATCACGGCACAGCTGACAACTCCGGAAGCTCACGAGCCGGGATCAAGTCTCTTGTCACCCCGGCGAAAGGCGTGGTCCGCGGCGGCAATCGAACTCCTGCAACGAAGGGCGGGGCGAGGAGGGCCGAGCATCTTTTGATAGACAAATACACTCCTTACGCATAAGCTATAAATCTATCCTGCTCTTCCCTCTCCCGCGCCAGATTGAGCCGACACCGTTGAGCGACTATGGACCGCCTGGGATTACGCAAAATACAGGACCGGCTTGGCTGTAAATCCGCTGTAAAAACAGCCGAGCATCCTTCCCCTCTCCTCGCTTTAGAGCGGGAGAGGGCGGTGCCGACCCTTCCCGCTCCCCCCTTGTGGGGGAGGGTCGGGGTGGGGGGTGATGACATGCGCGATGCTTCGGACACCGGCCCGCCCCCATCGAGGGGGCGGGGGGAAGAGGAGCGGGAGGAGGACCTGTAGATTCCCTGTAAATAACAGGAGAACAGGAGCGCGAAGGGGCCTCAGCCCCCGATCAGCTTCAGCCAGGAATCCTCGTCCAGCACCGTGACGCCGAGCTCGGCGGCCTTGCGGGCCTTGGAGCCGGGATCGGCGCCCACCACCAGGTAATCGGTGTTCTTGGAGACCGAGCCCGCGACCTTGGCGCCCAGCGCCTCGGCCCGGGCCTTGGCCTCATGGCGGGTCATCTTCTCCAGCGTGCCGGTGAAGACGACGGTCTTGCCCGCGACCTTGGAATGGGCATGGGCGGCGGGGGCGGCGAAATCCTCCACCGTCACCTCGCCCTCGAGATCGTCGAGGATGGAAAGGTTATGGGGCTCGGCGAAGAAGCCGATGATGTCGGCGGCGACCGAGGGGCCGATGCCTTCGATGGAATCGAGCTCCTGCACCGCCGGGCTTTTCGGGTCCTCGGCCTCCTGCATCGCCTTGCGCCAGCGGGCGAGCGAGCCGTAATTGCGGGCGAGGAGGCGGGCGGTCGCCTCGCCGATCTGGGGAATCCCGAGGGCATAGATGAAGCGGTCGAGGGGGATCTTCCGCCGCGCCTCGATCGCCCCCATGAGCTTTGCCACCGATTGCTTGCCCCAGCCTTCCCGTTCCTTGAGTTCTGCGCGGTGGCGCTTGAGGCGGAAGATGTCGGCCGGCGACTTCACCAGCTTGTCCTCGAGGAAGGCCGTGACATGCTTGTCGCCCATGCCCTCGATGTCGAAGGCGTTGCGGCTGACAAAGTGGCGCAGCCGCTCCGCCGCCTGGGCGGCGCAGATCAGCCCGCCGGTGCAGCGGCGCGCGACCTCGCCCGGCTCGCGGATGGCGAGGCTGCCGCAGACCGGGCAGTGGTCCGGAAACTTGTAGGGCTTGGAGTTCTTGGGCCGCGCCTTCTCCACCACCGCCAGGATCTGGGGGATCACATCGCCCGCGCGCTGCAGCAGCACGCGATCGCCGATGCGCACATCCTTGCGGGCGATCTCGTCCTCGTTATGGAGCGTGGCGCGGGAGACCACGACGCCGCCCACGGTCACGGGCTCGAGCTCGGCCACCGGCGTCAGCGTGCCGGTGCGCCCGACCTGGATGCGGATGTCGCGCAGCAGGGTTTCCGCCTGCTCGGCGGGGAATTTATGGGCGATGGCCCAGCGCGGCGCGCGGCTCACCATGCCGAGGCGCTCCTGCCAGTCGCGCCGGTCGACCTTGTAGACCACGCCGTCGATGTCATAGGGCAGCTCGGCGCGCTGCGACTGGATCTCGGCGTAGAAGGCGAGCGCCTCCTCGACGCCGCGGCAGAGCCTGGCCAGCGGATTGACGGCGAAGCCCCGCGCCTCGAGCTTCTTCAGGAATTCGGACTGGCTGCGGCCGAGCCCTACCTCGTCCATCTCGCCCGGCGAATAGGCGAAGAAATGGAGCGGCCGGCTCGCGGTGATGCTCGCGTCGAGCTGGCGCACGCTGCCGGCGGCGGCGTTGCGGGGATTGGCGAAGAGGGGCTCGCCCGCTTCCTGCCGGCGCTCGTTCATCGTGATGAACTCGCTGCGGCGCATATAGACCTCGCCGCGCACCTCGAAGACCTTCGGCGGATTGCCGCCCTTTAGCGACTTGGGGACATCGTGCATGGTCTTGAGATTGGCGGTGATGTCCTCGCCCACCGCGCCGTCGCCGCGCGTGGCACCCTGGAGGAACTTGCCGTCCTCGTAGCGCAGGCTCGCCGAGAGCCCGTCGATCTTGGGCTCGGCCATCACTGCCACCGCTTCCTCGGCCGGCAGGCCGAGGAAGCGGCGCACCCGGGCGAAGAAGTCGCGCACATCCTCTTCCGCGAAGGCATTGTCGAGGGAGAGCATGGGGCGCGAATGGCGGATCTTGGCGAAGCCGGCGGCGACGGGAGCACCCACCTTCTCGCTCGGGCTGTCGGCGCGCTTCAGCTCCGGAAAGCGTGCCTCGATCGCCTGATTGCGCTGGACCAGCGCGTCATAGGCGGCGTCGGAGATCTCCGGCGCATCCTTCTGGTGGTAGAGCTCGCTGTGATGGGCGATCTCGGCCGCCAACTCGGCCAACGCCTTCTTCGCCTCGGACTTGGTCAGCTTCTCCACCGGCTTGGTCTTCGCCGCGGCATCGCTCTTCGCCTGCTTCATGCGGAACCTCCTGCGGCGATCAGACGGTCTGCTGCCGCCCGCGCTTCATCGCTGATGGTGGCGCCGGAGAGCATGCGGGCGATCTCCTCGCGGCGCGCCGGGCCGTCGAGCGCAGTGGCGCCGGTCACGCTGCCGCCCTTGCCGGCGCTCTTTTCCACGCGCCAATGATGGCGCGCTTGCGCCGCCACCTGGGGCGAGTGGGTGACGACGAGAAGCTGCCGGCTCCGGGAGAGCCGTGCCAGGCGCTCGCCGACGGCGGCGGCGGTCGCCCCGCCAATGCCGCTATCGACCTCGTCGAACACCAAGGTGGGTGCGCTGCCGGAGGCGGCAAGCACCACTTTGAGGGCCAGGAGAAAGCGCGCCAGCTCGCCGCCCGAGGCGATGCGCCCGATGGGGCCCGGCGCGGCACCGGGGTTGGTTGCGACCTCGAAGGCGACGCGCTCCATGCCCTTCGGGCCCCATTGGGCCTCGGCCAGGCTTTCGATGCGGGTGGCGAAGCGGGCCTTTTCGAGCTTCAGCGGCGCCAGCTCCGCCTGCACCGCCTTGTCGAGCTTGACGGCTGTCTTGCGCCGCGCGGCGGAGAGGCGCTCGGCCGCCTCGACATAGCGCCGGCGCGCCTCGGCCTCCGCCTTGCCCAGCCCGGCGAGCGAGCCGCTGCGATCGTCGAGACGCGCGAGCTGGGTGTCGATGCGCTGGGCGAGGGCCGCGAGATCGTCCACCGCGACGTTGTGCTTGCGGGCGAGATCGCGCAGCGCGAACAGGCGCTCCTCCAGCTTCTCCAGGCGCCGGGGATCGGCATCGAGATCGCGGGCGAGCCTGTTCAGCAGATCGATCGCCTCGGCGAGTTCCGCCTGCGCGCGGTCGAGAGCGGCCAGCGTCGGCTCGAGCCGCCCGCCCGCCTTGTCGGCGATGCGATCGAGGCGCCGGCGGGCCTGGTTGAGCAGGGTCTCGCCGCCGCGATCCCCGGCGAGATCGCCGAGAGCCGCCTCGAGAGCCTCACCGAGCCGGGCGCGGTTCATCATCACGCTGCGCTGCTCGGCCAGCAGCGCTTCCTCGCCGGGTTCGGGCTTGAGCGCCGCCAGCTCCTCGGCGGCATGGCGCAGATATTCCTCGTCGCGCCGGGCGGCTGCGATCTCAGTCTCGGCTGCCCGGCGCGCTTCGCTGGCACTCTGCCAGCCCTGCCAGGCCGCGGCCACGAGAGCGGTTTCATGATTGCCGTGGGCGTCCAGCATCTCGCCATGGGTCGCGGGATCGAGCAGGCCGTGCTGCTCGAATTGGCCGACGATCTCCACCAGCGTGTCGCCGATCTGGCGCAGCAGGCCGACGCCCACCGGCTGATCGTTGATGAAGGCGCGGCTGGGCCCATCGGCGCCGATCTGCCGGCGCAGAAGCAGATTGCCCTCGAGCTCGAGCCCCTGCTCGGCGAGAAGCGCCGCCGCGGGATGTTTCGCCGGCAGCTCGAACTCGGCGGTCACGCTCGCTTGCGCCGCTCCCCGGCGCAGCAGCCCCGCATCGGCGCGGGCGCCAAGCGCCAGGCCCAGCGCATCGAGAAGGATCGATTTGCCGGCGCCGGTTTCGCCGGTCAGCACGCTCAAGCCCGGGGCGAAGGCGAGGTCGAGGCGGTCGATCAGGACGATGTCGCGGATGGCGAGGCCCAGCAGCATCGCCCGGGATTTCAGAAGACGTCGCTGAGCCAGGAGCCCGACTTCTTCTCCGGCTTCAGGTTCTTCTCTTTCAGCAGAGCATAGCTCGCCTGGTACCAGCTGCTGCCCGGATAGTTGTAGCCCAGCACAGCCGCCGCCGTCTGGGCCTCGTCGGTGACGCCGAGCGCCAGATAGCATTCGGTCAGGCGCTCGAGGGCCTCCGGCACATGGGTCGTGGTCTGGTACTTCTCGACCACGGTTCGGAAGCGATTGATGGCGGCAAGCCATTCCTGCCTGTTCTCGTACCAGCGACCGATATCCATTTCCTTGCCGGCCAGGTGGTCCCGGCTGAGGTCGATCTTCAGCGCCGCGTCGCGGGCATAGGCCGTGCCGGGGAAGCGGTCGACCACCTCCTGGAGCGCGGCCAGCGCCTGCTGCGTCGTCTTCTGGTCGCGGCGCACATCCTGGATCTGCTCGTAGTAGCAGAGCGCCTTCAGGTAGTAGGCATAGGCGGCATCCTTGTTGCCGGGATGCAGGTCGAGGAAGTGGTCGATGGCGCTGACCGCCTCGTCATAGCGATTGCCGCGGTA
>DATFRE010000613.1:0-3166 GCA_035263545.1 Dongiaceae bacterium | reverse complement strand
CCGGTCAGCAGCGCATCCTCGGCCATCGGCTGGGGCGCGAATTTCGGATAGATGCAGGAGGAGCCCAGGAACAGCAGCTTCTTCACGCGCGCCTGATGGGCGGCGTGGATCAGGTTCGTCTCGATGGCCAGATTGTCATAGATGAAATCCGCCGGCCGGCTCGCATTGGCCAGGATGCCGCCGACGGTGGCCGCCGCGACGATAACGGCATCGGGGCGCTGCGCCGCGATCCAATCCTCGGTCGGCTGCTGGCGCCGGAGGTCGACCTGCCCGCGGCCGACGGTCAGGATCTCGCAGCCCTCACCGGCGAGGCGCCGGACGATGGCGCTGCCCACCATGCCGCGATGCCCGGCGACGAAAACCCGCCGCCCGGCGAGCGGAAAGAGATCAGCGGCTGACTCGGCTGCGCTCATGCTCCTCTCGCACCACCTTCAGATCGTCCACGACCATCTCGGCCACGAGCTCGCGGAAGCTCACCTTGTGCTTCCAGCCGAGCTTGCTTCGGGCCTTGGCCGGATCTCCATGAAGATAGTCCACTTCCGTGGGGCGGAAATAGCGCGGATCGATGGAGACCAGTACCTGGCCGGTCTTGGCATCCACGCCCTGCTCCTGGGTTCCCGCACCCCGCCAGGCGATCTGCCGTCCGACCTCGCCGAAGGCAAGCTCGACGAATTCGCGCACCGTGTGGGTCTCACCGGTCGCGATCACGTAGTCCTCGGGCTTGTCCTGCTGCAGCATCATCCACATGGCTTCGACATAGTCACGGGCATGGCCCCAGTCACGCTTCGAATCGAGATTGCCCAGATAAAGCCGCGATTGATAGCCCTGGTGGATGGCGGCCACGGCCCGGGTGATCTTGCGGGTGACGAAGGTTTCGCCCCGGGTCGGGCTCTCATGATTGAAGAGAATACCGTTCGAGGCGTGCATGCCATAGGCCTCGCGGTAGTTCACCGTAATCCAATAGCCGTAGAGCTTGGCCGCCGCATAAGGGCTGCGGGGCTGGAAGGGCGTTGTCTCGCTCTGGGGCGGCTTGGCATTGCCGTAGAGCTCCGAGGTCGAGGCCTGATAGAAGCGGGTGCTGCGCTCCATCTTCAGGATGCGGATCGCCTCCAGCAGACGCAGCGTGCCCAGCGCATCGGCATTGGCTGTGTATTCCGGCGTCTCGAAGCTCACCTGCACATGGCTCTGGGCCGCGAGATTGTAGATCTCCGTGGGCTGCGTCTCCTGCACCAGCCGGATCATGTTGGTGGCGTCGGTCAGGTCGCCGTGATGCAGGAAGAAGCGCACCCCCGTCTCATGGCTGTCGACATAGAGGTGGTCGACGCGACCGGTGTTGAAGGAGGAGGATCGGCGCTTGACGCCATGGACGACATAGCCCTTGGCCACGAGAAAGGCGGCCAGATAAGCCCCGTCCTGCCCGGTGACGCCGGTAATGAGTGCGACCTTTTCCGCCATGATTTGAGCCGGTTTGCCTTGTTTTGCGAAACAGATGACCTCGTCGCGCCGGCGCCGCCGGGCGGAACGGGCGGGACCCTATAGCCGATTTCCCCTGCGGGTGGAAGCAAGCCGTCCAAGCCCCTATACTGCCGGGGGTCGCAATTTCGGGGGCGTTCATGGCGGAGGAGGATAAGGGCGCGGGCAGCGACAAGACCAAGCGTCCCGAGGAGGCGCTGCCCGGCCGGCCTCAGCCCGTCACGCCGCCCGCCGCCGCTCCGGGCTGGGTCGTGCCGCCGAACCTCAGGCGCGCGCCGGTGATTCCGGCAGCAACCCCCGCTCCTCCGCCTCAGCGCTCACCGACGGCCGCGCCGCCGCCACCGCCCGCAGGATCCCCACCGCCTGCCGCGGCTTCGGCGCCACCGCCTCCCGCCGGCAAAGCCGAGACCGAACCTCATCTCGAAGACCGGGCGGAGCCTCCTGTCCTGGACGAAAAGACCCTGGCCGAGGAGGCCCATGAGCCGAAGCTGGGACCTGTGCCCGCCGCGCCCAAGCCCGACGGCCCGGCTGCGCCGGACGCCCAGAAACCCAAGCGCTGGGGAAGGATCTCGCCGCCGCTCATGGCGCGGGCCAATGAGCGTGTGGTCGGCGAGGAGGATAACCCCCGGCGCCGCGGCGGCTGGGTCGCGGTCCTCGTGCTGCTCCTGCTTGTGGGCGGGGGTGTCTGGCTCTGGAGGCAAGGCCGGCTCGAGCCGATCCTCGCCCCGGTCCGCACCCTGATCGCCAAGGTCATGCCCGGTGCCGCGCCTAGCTCGACCCCAGCCCCGGCAAGCGCGCCCGCGGCGGCGGCGCCGGCCACGACCGCCACTAACAGCGCCTCGACCGGCGCCTCCTCGACCGGCGCCGCCACCGCGCAGCCGGCCTCCGACAACGCGGCCATGATCCAGGAGATCAAGCAGCTCCTGGCAAAGCTCGACATGGGGCCTGGCCCCATCGACGGCACCCTCGACCCGACCACGGTAGACGCCATCCGCAGCTATCAGCAGATGGCTGGGATGCCGGTGGACGGCCAGCCGAGCCAGGAGCTGCTCCAGGATCTGCGCGCCGTCGTCGCCGACCAGCGCCCGGCAGGCGGCTGATATCGCGCCCTCGACCTCCCTCGCCCTCCCTTAGTCCCCGTCTCTCCCTCGCGCCCCATTCGGGGGGAAGCCGGGGGTGAGGGGGCTGGCGCGAACGGTCTGGTTAAGCCTGTACCAGCAGCGGAACCTTGCAGGACATCACGACCTTCTCCGTCGCCCGGCCGAGGCCCAGCATCGCCGTGATCTTGCCTTCGCCATAGGCGCCCATGACCAGGAGGTCCGCATCGGCATCCTTTGCCACTTCGAGCAACGAGCGACCGCGGGCGCGCGCCGTGAGGCTGTCGGTCCGGAAGGTGCGGGGGGTGGATTTGATGCCGTAGCAGTCGAGATAGCGGGCAAGGGCCGAGGGATCGGCATCGGGATTGTCCGCGCTGGAGAGGATGGTGGTCTCCTTGGCGATGCGCAGGAGCGGGATCGCGAATCGGATGGCCCGGGCCGAGGGGATCGAGGCGTTCCAGACCACCGCCGGGCGCTCGCCAATCGTTGCCGGCATGCCAGGTGGCGTGATCATCACGGGCCCTCCGGTGCCGAAGACCGCGGTGTTGAAATCCGCCACCTTCGATCCCTCGCGCTCGGTCAGGCGCTCCACCACC
>DATFRE010000612.1:0-12015 GCA_035263545.1 Dongiaceae bacterium | reverse complement strand
CGCTTCAGCAACAAGACCAATGGGGTGACGCCGCGCCGCTGGCTCCTTCTCTGCAATCCGGAGCTCGCCCGTTGCATCACCGATGCGATCGGCGGTGGCTGGATCCGGGATCTCGCGGAGCTGGAGAAACTGAAGCCCCTTGCCGGCGATGCCAGCTTCCGCGCGGCGGTGCGCCGGGCCAAGCGGGACGCCAAATCGCGCTTTGCGCAATGGCTCAAGTCGAGCTCCGGCGTGTCGGTGGATCCCGATTCGATCTTCGATTGCCAGATCAAACGAATCCATGAGTACAAGCGCCAGCTGCTGAATGCGCTCCGCGTGGTCGTCCTCTATAACCGGCTGCGCCAGACGCCGGATCTGGAGATGGCGCCGCGCAGCTTCTTCTTCGCCGGCAAGGCGGCCCCGGCCTATCATCTGGCCAAGGTCATCATCAAGTTTCTCAACAACCTGGCCGGCACCATCGACAGCGATCCCGTGGTCCGTGGCCGGCTCCGGGTCGCCTTCCTGCCGGAATACTCCGTCTCCCTGGCGGAGCGCCTGATCCCCGCCGCCGATGTCTCGAACCAGATCTCGACCGCGGGCTATGAGGCGAGCGGGACGAGCAACATGAAGTTCATGATGAACGGCGCGCTCACCATCGGCACCCGCGACGGCGCCACCATCGAGATGGCCGAGGAGGCCGGCGAGGAGAACTTCTTCCTGTTCGGGCTGACCGCCGAGCAGGTGGCGGACAGCCGTGGCTGGTACAATCCTCATTGGCACTACGACAAGGAACCCGAAACCCGCGCCGCACTGGATTTGATCTTTTCCGGGCATTTCAGCCGCTACGAGCCGGAGGTAGCCAATACGCTGCGTGACACCCTGCTGACGGCCGGCGATCACTACATGCATCTGGCAGATCTCGGGGCCTATCTCGAGGCGGACCGGCAGCTGACCGAGCTCTATGCCGAGCCGGAGAGCTGGACGAGAAAGGCGATCGCGAATGTGGCCAGCGCCGGGAAGTTCTCCAGCGACCGCACGATCGCCGAATATGCTTCCGGGATCTGGGGCGCCAAACCCTGCCCGGTGACCTAAGGAGAGGACAGGTGATGCAAACGACCGCGGAACTGGAGAAGGTCTCCCCCCTCGCCGGAAAGCCGGCCCCGCGGGAGATGCTCGTCGATATTGGCCGGCTCGACCGGGAGTACTACGCGCGCAAGCCGGATGTCGCCGACCCGACTCAGCGCGTTGCCTTCGGCACCAGCGGACATCGCGGCTCGCCTTTCTCCGCCTCCTTCACCGAAGCCCACATCCTCGCCATCACCCAGGCCATCTGCGACTACCGGCGGGAACAGGGCATCGATGGCCCTCTCTATCTCGGCAAGGACACCCATGCGCTCTCCGGCCCGGCCGAGCGCACGGCGATCGAAGTCCTCGCCGCCAATGGCGTGACCGCGATCATCCAGCGCGACGACGGCGTGACCCCGACGCCCGTCATCTCCTGGGCCATCCTGGTCCATAATCGCGGCCGCAAGGATCACCTGGCGGACGGGATCGTCATCACGCCTTCGCACAACCCACCTGAGGATGGCGGCTTCAAGTACAACCCGCCGAATGGCGGCCCGGCCGATGTCGAGGTCACAGGTTGGATCCAGCAGCGGGCGAACGGCCTGTTGCGCGACGGAATCTCCGGAGTCACGCGCATGCCCTTCGAGGCCGCGGTCAAGGTGCCGACGACACGGCAGGAAGACCTCGTGCTGCCCTATGTCCGGGATCTGAGCAATGTCGTCGATATGGAGGCGATCCGGGCCGCCGGGCTTCGGATGGCCGTCGATCCGCTCGGCGGCGCAGCGCTGCCCTATTGGGAGCCGATCAAGGCGCTCTACAAGCTCGATATCACCGTGGCCAATCGGACCATCGACCCGACCTTCTCCTTCATGACGGTCGATCACGACGGCAAGATCCGCATGGACCCCTCCAGCCGCTTCGCCATGGCGCGGCTTCTTGCCCTCAAGGACAAGTACGAGCTCTCCTTTGCCAATGATCCGGATTCGGATCGCCACGGGATCGTGACGCCCACGGCGGGATTGATGAATCCCAATCACGTGCTGGCTGTTGCCATCCGCTATCTGCTGACGAACCGCCCAGGCTGGCCCACCCATGCCACCGTCGGGAAGACCCTCGTCAGCAGCAGCCTCATCGATCGGGTCGTGGCGCAACAGGGCCGCAAGCTGTACGAGGTCCCGGTCGGCTTCAAATGGTTCGTCTCGGGGCTGCTGGACGGGTCCTGCTGCTTCGGTGGCGAGGAAAGCGCCGGCGCGAGCTTCCTTCGCCGCGACGGGACCGTCTGGACCACCGACAAGGACGGTCCGATCATGGATCTGCTGGCTGCCGAGATCACGGCCCGAACCGGCCGGGATCCAGGCGAGCATTATCGGCAGATGACGGCCGAGCTCGGCACGCCCTGTTACAGGCGTGTCGACGTGCCGACCACTCCGGCCTTCAAGGCGAGCTTCGCTAAGCTCACGCCAGAGGCAGTCACGGCGGCGAGCCTAGCCGGCGAGCCGATCACCGCCAAGCTGACCCGGGCCCCGGGCAATAACGCGCCCATCGGCGGTCTCAAGGTCGTCACGGCCAGCGGCTGGTTCGCAGCCAGGCCCTCCGGCACCGAGAATCTCTACAAGCTCTACGGCGAGAGCTTCAAGGACGAGACCCATCTGCAGACCATTCTGGACGAAGCCCAGAATATCGTGCAGGGCGCGCTCGGATCCGCCTAGCGCGGATGGCATCGCCGGCCTCTTCCGGCCCGAGACGAGGTGCCAGCTCGCCGCTGGGGGCGACCCTATCAAGCGGGGGCGTGAACTTCAGCGTCTACTCGAAGCCGGCCACGGGAATCGAGCTGCTTCTCTTCGACCAGGTCGATGCGGAGCCCTCCCGGGTGATCCGCATCGACCCCGCGACCAACCGCAACTATCACTATTGGCATGTGTTCGTGCCCGGTACCGGGCCGGGCCAGCTCTACGGCTACCGCGCCGAGGGGCCATCGGACCCCGCGACCGGCATGCGGTTCGATTCCTCCAAGCTTCTTCTCGATCCCTATGGCCGTGGCGTGGCGGTCCCGGACCGCTATCGCCGCCTCGCCGCCGCCGAACCTGGCGGGAACAGCGCGACGGCAATGAAAAGCGTGGTCGTCGACCCTTCGACCTACGACTGGGAAGGCGATGCGCCCCTGCGGCACGCCTCGGCGCGAACGATTGTCTATGAAATGCATGTCCGGGGCTTCACCCGGCATCCGAGCTCCGGTGTCGACGAGACGCACCGAGGGACCTATGCCGGCCTGATCGAGAAGATTCCCTATCTCCAGGCGCTGGGGATCAGCGCCGTCGAGCTGCTACCCGTGTTCCAGTTCGACCCCCAGCAAAGCCCCCCGGGAAAGACCAATTATTGGGGATACGCGCCGGTCTCCTTCTTCGCTCCTCACCAGGCCTATAGCTCGCGCCGCGATCCGCTCGGGGCGGTGGATGAGTTCCGCGACATGGTGAAGGCGCTCCACCGTGCGGACATCGAGGTCATCTTGGATGTCGTCTTCAATCACACCGCGGAGGGCGACCGCGAGGGCCCCACTTTGTGCTTCCGGGGCTTCGACAATACCGCCTACTACATCCTCGAGGAGGATCGCTCGCGCTACGCCGACTACACCGGCACCGGGAACACCATCAACGCCAACAACCCGATCGTGCGCAGGATGATCCTGGACAGCCTGCGCTACTGGGTCGGCGAGATGCATGTGGACGGCTTCCGCTTCGACCTGGCCTCGATCCTGGCTCGAGACTCGTCGGGCCGCCCGATTCCCGACCCGCCGGTGCTGTGGGACATCGAATCCGATCCGGTGCTCGCCGACACCAAGCTCATCGCCGAGGCATGGGATGCCGCGGGCCTCTATCAGGTGGGCAGTTTCATCGGCGACAGCTGGAAGGAGTGGAACGGACGATTTCGCGACGATCTCCGCGCCTTCTTCCGCAGCGAGCCGGGCTCGGTCGGCAGGATCGCAGACCGGATACTCGGCAGCCCCGAGATCTACGGACATAAAGAACGCGAAGCCGAGCAGAGCGTCAACTTCGTGACCTGCCATGACGGCTTCACCCTGAACGATCTCGTGTCGTACAACGGCAAGCACAACGAGGCGAACGGCGAGCAGAACCGCGACGGCTCCGATAACAATCACAGCTGGAACTGCGGCGTCGAGGGGCCGAGCGATGATCCCGATGTCGAGCGGCTCAGAAATCGGCAGGCGAAGAACTTCCTGACCATCACTTTGCTCTCGCTGGGCATGCCCATGATCTCGATGGGCGACGAGGTCCGGCGCAGCCAGTCGGGCAACAACAACGCCTATTGCCAGGACAATGAGATTTCGTGGTTCGACTGGACGCTGCTCGACAGGCATGCGGATCTGCACCGCTTCGTCACTCTGCTCAACGCGCGGCGTCTCCTGCGCGGCCTGGAGTTCGAGCGCCGGCGGATGAGCCTCAATCAGCTGATCCGGCACGCGAGCAAGACATGGCACGGCGTGAAGCTCGGGCGGCCGGATTGGAGCCCTAGTTCTCACAGCCTGGCCTTCGAGGTGAGGGGCGGCCCGCAAGGCCTTCACATCTACGTAATCCTGAATGCCTATTGGGAGCCGCTGGACTTCGAGCTGCCACCGGTCGGCGCGGACGGCGCCGGTCCGTGGCGCAGATGGATCGATACCTCCCTCGACTCTCCGCAGGATATCGTGCTGGTGACGGCAGCGCCCGGGCTAACCGGCCGCAGCTATAGAGCCGAGGCGCGGTCCGTCGTTATCCTGTTCCGGGATACCCGGAACATATTAGGGAGAAACTAACTTACTGCTCCTGTCCGATTCCGCCGCGCAGCGCGCCGGCGGACGTCGTGCCCCACAGCACTTCATGCCCCTGAGGCAGTGCCCGGCTGTTGGGCATGGAGAGCCAGAGCCGATAGAGCAGGCGCTGCTCGCGCTCGCCGGCGCCGTCGGTGAAGGCGGTGCGGGCGTGATAGACGACATGGTTGTTCAGGAACTGCATGTCGCCCGGCTCCAACGTCATGTCGAAGGCAAGCTCCTCCGCCAAGCTCATCAGGAGATCGAGCGCCTCGTGCTGGGCCGCGCTCAGCTTTCGTCCGCCGGCCGCTAGCTCTGCCGCCTCGATATAGGTAAGGGAGAAATGGCTGGTGAACTTGCCGTCGCGGAGCCCGAAGACCGGCAGGTCGTAGGTCACCTCGGGGCTCGACGCCTCCTCGCCGAAGCGGCTGCGCGGGATGTCCCGGAAAAGGAACTCCAGCAGATCGGGCCGCCGGCGCAGCATCTCGTTATGGATGGCGACGGAGCTGCAGAGCCGGCTGACCCCGCCGGAGGACGCCTGCTGCACGCAAAGCAGGCCCACCACATCGGTACGGTCGGTATGGAAACGCAAGGGCCCGTTGGTGAGCGTGCGCGCATAGGACGAAAGAAAGGGCTTGTCGCCACCGGTACCGGCCGCCACCTGGCCATAACGTTGCCCCGCCTCGCTCCCCTCATCGCGGATCTCGCGCATGAGCTCCCCGCGCCGGTTCTGGAAGACGGGCCGGCCGAGATGGCAGCCGATCCCGAACCAGATCTGGCGCAACGCCTCGGGCGAATACCGTGCGACCGGCAAGCCGCGGAGCTTCACCATGCCCGAGCCTTCCTCCAGCTCCTCGGCAATCTCGGCGAATCGGTCCTTCATGCCCGGCAGGGGAAAGGCCTCGGCCGTCACCTTCCGCCACGCGAGGTTCCGTCTCTCCACGGCGCGCAGGGCGCGATCGATCTCTTCGATCTCCGCCGGCGTCAGGTCACGCTGCCAGCGCGGATTCTCCATCATCTCGGGACCCTGCCAGGCGCAAGGATCGGTCAAAGGCTGTCGCAATTCCTTGCCTCCATTCCTCACAAGATACGCCCGCCCCTAGGCCGTGGCGAGATGGCAGGCGGCGATATGGCCCGCCGCGAGCTCGCGCAGTTCCGGCCGCTCGATCCAGCACCGGTCGATGGCGATGGGGCAGCGGGGGTGGAAGGGGCAGCCGCTGGGAATGGCAAGCGGGCTCGGCAGCTCGCCGCGCACGGCATCGACCACCGAGCGCCGGGCCGGATCGAGCTCGGGCGCAGCTTTCAGCAGAGCCGCGGTATAGGGGTGGGAGGGCGCGGTGAAGAGGCGCTCCGTCTCCGCCAGCTCGACGATGGCGCCCAGATACATGACCGCCACCCGGTGAGAGATATGGCGCACCAGCCTCAGGTCATGGGCAATGAAGAGCACGGTGAGGCCGAGACGCTCCTGCAGCTCCAGCAGGAGGTTGACGATCTGGGCCTGCACCGAGACGTCGAGCGCCGAGACCAGCTCATCGGCGATCAGGCATTCGGGCTCGACCGCCAGCGCCCGGGCGATACCGATCCGCTGGCGTTGGCCGCCGCTGAACTCGTGGGGATAGCGCGCCTTCGCATCCGGGGGCAGCCGGACCAGATCCAAGAGCTCGCCGACCCGCTTCTCCACCTCGGGCCCGCGGCGCAGCCCGTGGAAGCGGATGGCTTCACCCAGCATCTGCCCCACGGTCATGCGCGGGTTGAGCGAGCTGTAGGGATCCTGGAAGACCATCTGCACCCGGCGGCTATAGTCGCGCTGCCGTGTCGCGTCGAGCATCAGCACCTCGATCCCGTCATAGCTGATGCGGCCCGCCACAGGCGTCAGCAGGCGGACAAGGCAGCGCGCGAGCGTCGACTTGCCGCAGCCGGACTCACCGACGATCCCGAGTGTCTCCCCCCGCGCCACGGTGAAGCTGACATCGTTGAGGGCACGCACGATCTGGATCGGCTGTCCGGTGAGCCGGGCGAGGAAGGAGCGGTGGCGCCGGAAGCTCATCGACAGAGTCTCGACGGTGATCAGAGGCTCCGCCTCCGTCATCGACGCCTCACGCCGCAGCAACGGTTTCATGGCGGATGCAGGCCGATTTGTGAGCCGTCTCGACCGCGACCAGCGGCGGGCGCGCCTGGCGGCAGGCGTCGATGACGAAGCGGCAGCGCGGCGCGAAGGCGCAGCCCTGGGGCAGGTTCGAAAGCAGCGGCGGCTGCCCAGGGATGGAAGCGAGCGGTTGGCGCATGACGCCGGCCCGGGGCACCGAATTGAGCAGCCCCAGGGTGTAGGCATGCCGCGGCCTGCGGAAGATCTCCGTCACCGGCCCCGTCTCCACCACCTGTCCGGCATACATGACCGCGAGGCGGTCGCAAGTCTGGGCGATGACGCCCAGATCGTGGGTCACCAGCACGACGCTCATGGCGAGCTCTCTTCGGAGCCGCAGGATCAGCTTCAGGATCTGGTCCTGGATCGTCACGTCGAGCGCCGTGGTCGGCTCATCGGCCAGCAGCAGCTTCGGGCTGGAAGCAAGCGCAATGGCGATCATGGCCCGCTGGCGCATGCCTCCTGAGAACTGATGCGGATAGTCCTCGATGCGGCTTTTCGCCGCCGGGATGCCCACATGGTCGAGAAGCTCGATGGCCCGCGCCTTGCGCCCCGCGGCATCGAGGGTGGTGTGCTCGCGCAGGTTCTCCCGGATCTGCATTCCCACGGTGAGCACGGGATTGAGGGCCGTCATCGGCTCCTGAAAGATGACCCCGATCTGGCCACCCCGCACCCGGCGCAGCTCGGCCTCGGGGATAGTCAGGAGATCGCGGCCGCGCCAGAGGACGCGCCCGCTCACATGGCCCGGCGGGTGCACGAGGCGCAGTATTGCGCGCAGGGTCACGCTCTTGCCGGATCCGGATTCCCCCGCGATGCCCAGCACCTCCCCCGGCGCCACCTCGAAATCGATGCCGTCGACGGCAGTCAGCGCGCGCTCGCCCTGACCGAAGACGACCCTGAGGTCGCGCACCGCGAGCAGGGGCTGCACCTCAGACGCCACGGCGGTTTGTGCCAGCGCCGTCATCAGCGCCGCCGCCGGAAGATATCGGCGATGCCGTCGCCGACCAGGCTGAATCCGACCCCGGCAAGCACGATGGCGATCCCAGGGAAAACCGAGATCCACCAGGCCGTGCTCATGAAGTTCTTGCCGTCGGCGATGATGACGCCCCATTCGGCGGTGGGCGGCTGCGCACCCAGCCCGAGATAGCCCAGGCTCGACCCCAGCAGGATGTCGAGGGCCATGTCCGTCATCCAATAGACGATGATCGGTGTGATGGCATTGGGCAGGAGATGGCGGAAGATGATCCGCGCCTCACCATAGCCCAGCACCTTGGCGGCGGCGACATATTCGCTCTGCCTCTGGACCTGGACATCGGCGCGCATGAGCTGGGCATAGAAGACCCAGCCCACCGCGCTGACGGCGATATACATGTTGAGCAGCCCAGGCCCCAGCACCGCGACGATGGCAATGACGATCACCAGGAAGGGGAAGGTGATGGTGAGATCGACCAGCCGTCCGAAGACTGCTTCGAGCCAACCGCTGCGATAGCCGACGATGGCGCCGACGAGTGTGCCGAAGAAAAGAGGAAAGAGGGTGCAGAATATCGCGATCTGCATATCGATCCGCGTCGCCCAGATGACGCGCGAGAGCACGTCGCGGCCGAAATTGTCGGTGCCGAAGGGGTGGGCGAGACTGGGTGGATGCATGATGGCGTTGTAGTCGAAGGCAAGCGGATCGTAAGGCGCGACGAATTCCGGAAAGAAGGCGCAGACCAGCATCACCAGCATGATCGCGATACCGATGTAGAGCGATTTCCTTCCGCGGCCCATGCGTCGGATACGGCGCTGCCCAAGGGTCCCGGGCGGGAGGGCAGCCGCCGTCATCGCCGCGCGATCCTGGGATCGAGGAAGGCCTGCACCAGATCCGTCACCAGGAAGACGAGCGAGACCAGGATCGCCAGCGTCAGGGTCAGCCCCTGGATCACCGGATAGTCGCGACCATAGATCGAATCGATCATGAGCCGGCCGACCCCGGGGATGGCGAAGACGGATTCGGTGATGACGGCGCCCCCCAACAGCGTGCCGATATTGAGCCCGAACAGGGCCACCGTGGCGATGAGCGCATTGCGCAGCACATGGCGGCCCAGAACCAGGCGATTGCGGAGGCCCTTGGCCCGGGCGAAGTCGACATATTCGGCGTTCAGCACCTCGATGATCCCATTGCGTAGGTTGCGCATCAGAACGGCCGAGAGGCTGAAGGCCAGCGTCAGCGCCGGCAGAAAGAGGTGATAGAGGTCCTCGCCGAAGGTGGTGCCGAAGCCGCCCACCGGGAACCAGCGCAGCCGGGCGGCGAAGAAGGTGAGCAGCACGATGCCGATATAAAAGACCGGCATGGAAAGCCCGATCTGGAAACCTGTGCGGATGGCGCCGTCGACGGCGCTGTCGCGCCGCAGAGCCGCCAGCATGGCCATGGGCACCGCCAGCAGCACCGCGAGTATGGCGGCGAAGGCGGTCAGGAACAGGGTGACGGGCAGGCGATTGATGATCAGGCTCGTCACCGACACCTTGAGGACGATCGAATCCCCCAGATCGCCCTGGAAGAAGTTGCGCAGGAAGAAGAGGAACTGGACAGGGATCGGGCGGTTGAGGCCGAGCTGCTCGTTGATCCGGTTGACCGCCTCATCCGTCGCACGAATGCCAAGGAGCGCGCTGGTCGGATCGCCCGGCAGGAGATGCACCAGCACGAAGACGATCACCATGATCAGAAAGAAGGTGGGCAGGATCTGCGCCAGCCGGATGACGAGATAGTTGAGGCTCACGGTCCCTCTTCGGAGGCCCCCTCGCGGGGCTCGGTACCCGCCGGGCGTATAAGATCGGCCGCGGCCTGCCGGGCAAGCCGCCGGGACCGGCCATTGGCCGGCCCCGGCTTGAGCGTCAGGCTTGCGAGCTTACTTCTCGATATAGGCGCCGGAAAAGATGTTGTTGCCCAGGGGGATCTGGACGAAGCCCTTCACGTTCTTGCGCAGCGCCACCGGATAGGGCGACTGGTAGAGGAACAGAATGGGCGCCGCCTTCATGTAGATCTCCTGGATCTGCTTGTATTCGTCGGCGCGCTTGGCCTTGTCCGCCTCCTTCTGCGAAGCCTCGAAAAGGCTGTCGATGGTCTTGTCCTCATAGCCGCCGTGCAGCGACTGGATGAGAGGGTAATAGGCGAAATAGGAGGTGATCTCGCTGGGATCGGCGATGTCGTCGGTCCAGAGCGAGGTGCGCATCTGGAAGTCGCCCGCCCGGTAGCGCGCCGTGCGGGTGGCATTGTCGACCAGGTCGATCTTCAAGGTAACGCCGACCGCCGACCACATCGCTTGCACAGTCGACAGGATGGCGTTGTCGTCGGCGCCGCCGGCAAGGGCGAAGCAGTGGATCTCTGTGCCCGGGGCGATCCCAGCATCCTTCAGCAACGCCTTGGCCTTCTCCGGGTCATAGGGATAGGCCGGACCCTGGTCGTAGACCAGCGGGGTCGCCGAGGACATGTAGGAGACCACCGGCGCGCCCACGTCGAAGGTAACGATCTTGATCAGCGCCTTCTTGTCGACCGCGTAGTTGAGGGCCTGGCGCACCCGTGGATCGGAGAGCGGATTGGCCGTGCCGTCCTTCAATTGCGGCCGGACGTTCATGGTGAGGAAGGTGACCTTGGTCGAGGGGAACAGCACCATGTTGAGGTTCGAATCGTTCTTCAGATCCTGGACCCGGGCATAGGGGATCAGCTCGGCGCCGTCGACCTCGCCGGCCTGGAGCTTCAGGATCCGGGTGGCGTCGTCGGGAATGACAGGAAAATCGATCTCATCGAGATAGGGTAGCGGCTTGCCGTCCTCACCCATCTGCCAATAGTAGGGATTGCGCTTGAGCACCATCTGGGTCCCGCGCTGCCAGCTGTCGAACATGAAGGCACCGGACCCGACGGGATGCTCGGCAAAGGCCTTGGCCTTCTCCTCGTCGGTGTTGCCCGGCGCGGCCTCAAAGAGCTTCTGCGGCATGATGCCGGTGTTGAAGGTGGCGAGCCCGGCAGCCAAGGTGGGGTCGGGATGCTTCAGATGCACTCGCTCCGGTCAATCTATCGCCCAGATTTTACAAATCAGAGCAATAACTTAGCCGACAGCTTCCGCCTCCCGCTGCGCCCTCAGGTACCACATAGGTACCAAACGGGATACTCGCACGCCCTTGCCGGCTGCGAAATGAGGGGGCCGCCTCCCCCATTATCCTTCGACCAGCCCCCGCGCCGCGGCCATTTCCGGTGTCATCCAGCGCAGCACCACCTCATGGTTGAGCGGGCCTCCGGAGGTGGCCAGCTCATGCGCCAGGAGGGCGCAGAAGGCGGCGGGATTCTCGTTGGCGACGCGAACCAGCCAGGAGGATCCGCCGAGCTGCGCGAAGGCGGTCAATATGGCGGTGCGCACCTCCCCCGCAATCTTATTGGGGGTCCCGACGCGGCGACCACCGGGTTTGCGTCTCTTGGCCAAGGGCCACCTATCTAAATTTGTCTACTTTAGATTCTGCCTTCAGGAGATCAGGAGATTCTGCCTTCAGGAGATCAAGCTTTTGCAAGTTCCGGCGGCGCGATCCCCATCGCCGCCAAGGATGCTGCGGCCTCGGCATTCCGGCCGGCCGACCTCGGTTTCCACCGTCCGCCGCATTCGGGGACCCGGCTTTCCGCAGTCTGGTCGACGGCGTCCATACCATGGACACTATGGTCCCGATCTTCCTATGGTCCTGGAGCGAGACGAGAGACACCTCCCAGATTTCGCGGGACTCCGTCAATTGACCATTTCTCCGGGCTCAGGCCCGCGCTGCAGCTCCTCAATCGCGTCCAGGATCGCCCGCCAGATCGCAGCGCCCTCGATATCGCCTGCCTCGAGCAGGTCATCCGCTCGCTCGGCCGCGCGGATCGGCGCCTCCTGGTCGGGCGGCGGCAGGCGCTTGTCGTCCGGCTCGGCATCGTTGCTGCCGGCCTCGGTCAGCGCGTGCAGGCCGAGCGGCCGGCGCACCTTCACCTCGATCGGCCGGCCTTCGACATCGCGCATCGGCG
>DATFRE010000611.1:0-4457 GCA_035263545.1 Dongiaceae bacterium | reverse complement strand
CCGGCTGCCCGGCCTCTCCAGCTGGGCGCGGGTGCGCGACTACCGTCTCGGGCAGATCGAGCGCCTTCCCAATGTCGAGGTCTACCTGGAGAGCCGGCTGAGCGCCGTCGATATCGCTGACATGGATTGCCGGCATGTGATCCTGGCCACTGGCGCCCTTTGGCGCCGCGACGGCCTCGGCTATGCCAATCTGCAGCCGGTGTTGGATCCCGCAGCCCTCAAGCTCTTCACGCCGGACGATGTGCTGGCCGGCCGTCTGCCGGAGGGGCATGCGGTGATCTATGACGACGACCAGTACTACATGGCCGGGGTTCTGGCCGAGAAGCTGCTCCAGGCGGGACGGCGGGTGACCTTCGTCACGCCCGGCCTCGAGGTCTCGAGCTGGACCAATATGACCGATGAGCAGTTCCGGGTGCAGACGCGGCTGATGGCGGCGGGGGTTGCCATCCACCTGGCGCGGCGCCTGGCGAGCTGGGACGGGGCGACAGCCCGCTTCGCCAGCATCTATGACGGTGCGACGCTTGCGATCGACACCGATGCGTTGCTTCTCGTCGCGGCGCGGGACTCCAACGACGAGCTGGCGCGGGAGCTGCAAGAGCTCGGGCGTCTCGAGACCCTCAGGACCATTGGCGATGCCCATGTGCCCGGCGCCATCTATGCGGCGGTCTATGGCGGACATCGCATGGCACGGGAGTTCGGCGAGAGCATCGATTCCGATGCCGTGGGCTATATCCGCGAGCTGGTCGATCTCGGCGATGGTGAGGCGAGGGAGCAATGAACGAGGCAACGAAGCCGCGCCGCCGCGAGCGGGCGAACCGATCGGCGGGGATCCGTCAGCTTCCCTTCGCGCGGCTCAGCAATCCCTATCGGCCGATGGAGCTTCTGAGCGCCGACCAGATCGAATCGATCCATCACGCCTCCCTCAAGCTCCTGGCCGAGGTCGGGGTCGACGTCATGCATGATGAGAGCCGGCGCATCCTGCGCCAGGCCGGCGCCGATGTGGACGAGGCTACCCAGCGCGTGCGCTGCGATCCGGCGATGATCGAGGCGGAGATCGCCAAGGCGCCGCACTCCTTCACCATTCTGACGCGTGATCCCGCGAAGAGCATCGTCCTGGGCGAAGGCGAGGTCGTCTTCAGCTCCGTCGGCGGGCCAGCCTTCGCCAATGATCTCGACCGCGGCCGGCGTGCCGGCACCTCCGCCGACATGCGCGACTACATCAAGCTCGTGCAGTCCTTGAACGTCATCCATCAGGAGGGGGGCGGGCCCATCGAGCCCACGGATCTTCCCGCGGAAAGCCGGCATCTCGACTTCTACGAGGCGGTGCTGACCCTTACCGACAAGTCCTGGGAATGCTGGGCGCTGGGAGGGTATCGCGTGCGCGATGCCGTCGAAATGATCAGCATCGCCTACGGGATACCCCGGGACCAGATGGATCGCCAGGTGACCACGATCACCGTCATCAACTCGAATTCGCCCCTGCGGCTTGACGGTCCCATGGGCGAGGGGCTTGTGGAGCTGGCGCGCTCTGGCCAGGCCTCGATCCTGACGCCGTTCACCCTCGCCGGTGCCATGAGTCCCGTCACCCTGGTCGGTGCCATCGTCCAGCAGAATGCCGAGGCGCTGGCCATGGTGGCGCTTGCCCAGCTCGCCCGGCCGGGGGCCGCCGTGGTCTATGGCGGCTTCACCTCCAATGTGGATATGCGCAGCGGGGCGCCCGCCTTCGGCACGCCCGAATATGCCAAATCGGCCATGGTGAGCGGCCAGCTCGCGCGGCGTTACGGCCTGCCCTTCCGATCGAGCAATGTGACCTCCTCCAACTGCGTCGATGTGCAGGCGGCCTACGAATCCGAGATGTCGCTCTGGGGCGCCATCATGGGCGGGGTCAATCTCCTGATGCATTGCGCCGGCTGGCTCGAGGGCGGCCTCACCGCGTCATTCGAGAAGCTGATCGTCGATGCGGAGATGCTGCAGATGATGCGCGAATTTCTCCAGCCCTTCGACACCTCCGGCGTGGAGCAGGCCATGAAGGCCGTGGCGGAGGTCGGCCCCGGCGGGCATTTCTTCGGTGTCGGCCACACTCTGGAGCGCTACGAGACGGCCTTCTATGCGCCCCTGCTCTCGGATTGGCGCAATTTCGAAACCTGGCAGGAATCCGGCTCCCTCGACGGCACGCGGCGCGCAAATGGGATATGGAAAGAACTGCTGCGGAGCTATGAGCAGCCGCCCATGGATCCAGCGATCCGCGAGGCTCTGAGCGCCTATGTGGCATGTCGCAAGCAGGAGATCGCCGCAGGCAGGCTCTAGGCCGAGATTGCTGAAATGGGGTCGCCGCCGGGGGGAAGGATGCCGGCAGCGACCCCCGAGGACGACCCTGACGGGTCCGGCCTCAGTTTGTATGGCTACTCCTCGGAATTACGGGGTAGCGCCGTGCGCGTTTCATCCCCGATCGGCGCTGCGCGACGCGGCCGGTCGGACCGGGGCGTGGGCTCCTCTTCCACCGCCCTATGGACCCTGAAGCTGCCGCGCGGCGCTAGAAAGGCGATCTCCGGCAAAGCGCCATAGAGGGCGACCGGATACATGGGATTCTCCTCGAAGGCGCGTTTCCGCAAAATGTCCTGCAGTTAATGAATCTGGAAGAAATCCGAGCGTGAACAACGCAGAAATTCTTCTGGGATGAGATAGAGCGGGTTTCTCATGCGATAGAGAAGAAGAGGCACCTCCCGCCGCTTCTTGCCACAACAACGCCACAACCTTTTCTCGCGCGTCTCTGAGAAACGTGTGGCGCGGTTCCGGTGTTGATAAGGCTCCTTCGTTGACATGAAGGCCTGACTTTCGACCATGGTCGCGACACATCGAGATGGCATTTAGGACCGCTAAACAGCCGGCGGGTAATTCCGTCCCGTTTCGCCCACTCCCTCTCATGCAGGTTGCGGCAAAAGCCAATCGTGCCCTGGGCGATCTGAATAGCGATTTGAGGGCAGGGGGCTTCGGGCGGAACGCCCAGGGCTTGGCGCGCGAGCTCTACGCTTCCTTCACCGCCACCATCGTCGCGACCAAGGGGACCGATGCCGAAGCCATGGCTTGGGCGATCGGCCGTGCGGTGGCGATCGATCTCGATCGCGCCGGCTTCCGGCGCGGGGCAGGGGCCCTTCTCGCCGGGCTCATCGAATTCGGCAACACCCATGCCGATCCGAAGATTCTGACGCGGCTGCGCAAGACCGAGGAGGAATTGCGCAAGAAGTCGGGCTGGCGCTGGTTCGCCCCCGCGACACCTCCGCCTCCGCAATCGCAGCCCGATCGCGCCCGGCCGCCGGAGCCGGCCGCCGCCAAGACTGAGAGGCGCCAGGAGCCGCAGTTCACCTCCCGCACGGAGCCGCCCGTCGCGCCGAACCCACCGCCTGCACCTGCTGCGGAGGCCCCGGCGCCACAATCCGAGCCGCCGCTGATGCTGACGGAGGAAGCGGGCGAGGAGGCCGCTCCGGTCATGCCGGAGACCCCAGTACCCGTCGCGGCCGAGCCGGCGGCGCCCGTACCAGAGGGCGGGCCGCAATTCGATGGTCCGGAGCCTGGAGCCGGTCCCGAGGAGATGTCGGCTGCGGAGATGGCAGAAGGCCAGCCTGAGGCCTTCGATGCGTTTGCCGGGCTTTCGGTGCCGCAATCGGAGGCCGAGGAGCTATCCGCTTCGATGTCGCGCCGCGCCCCGATCGAGGATCGCCCCGCGGAGGAACCTGAAGACTTCCCGAATCGAGACGACGAGACCGCCCCGCCGCCACCGGCTATGGAGGAGATCTCCGAGCAGATAGCGGCTGCCGAGAGACCCGAGGCGCTTGAACCCGTGGCGGCGCTGGCCGAGCCACAGCCCGAGGAACCTCCGGTTTCCTTGCCTCCGACTGACGGCACGGCGGAAGAACCTGCCATCCATATGGCGGAAGGGCGGCCCGAGACCCTTGATCGGCTGGAAGGCCCATTGGACCCGGAAGCCCTGTCGGACCAGCCTTCGGTCTCGATGCCGGACCTGCCGGAGGCCATCGTCTCCCAGCCCGTGGCGGACGAGCCCGCCGAGGAGCGGCCGGCTCTCAAGGGAGTGGCAGTGCCAGGGCCCTTCCAGGCGCCGGAGTTATCTGCCGCGCCCGAGGAGAGGGAGGTCGAGATATCCGGGCGGGCCGAGGAACCTCCCAGGCGGCGGCGGAGCCTGTTCGGCAACCGGAGATTGTATCAGAAAAAGCAGCGCGAGCCGGCTGCAACAATCCATATTCAGGCCCTCGAAGACGCACGTCGCCAGGAAGAAGCGCTCCGTCAGGAAGAGGAGGCGCGCCGCCGGGAAGAAGCGCGTCGCCAGGAAGAGGAGGCGCGCCGCGAGGAAGAAGCGCGCCGCGAGGAAGAAGCGCGCCGCCAGGAAGAAGCGCGCCGCCAGGAAGAAGCGCGCCGCCAGGAAGAAGCGCGCCGCCAGGAAG
>DATFRE010000610.1:0-3554 GCA_035263545.1 Dongiaceae bacterium | reverse complement strand
CACCAGCAGGGGATGGTGGGGGCGGCGCGCGGCAGGCTCGGCCATGGCGGCAATATTCCTTATGTCGGCGGAACGGCTTCGGCGATCAGCGAGGCGCGGATCGCGATCGTGGCCTCGAGCAGCCGGCGCGCCAGCGCCGGGGGGAGCGTGTTGTCGAGGAACTCGATCTGCCGCAGCACCGCGTATTTGGCGCGCTCGGCCTGCTGCACCTGATAGACCAGACGCACGCCTTTCGGCGTCACCAACATCTCCTTGAGGCGCTGATCCTCGAACAGGTAACGATGCTGCCCCATGATGGCGAGGGGCGGCATGCGGGCAGGATCATCGCTGCGCAGCGCCGCATCGCTCGGCCAGCCGGGCGGCAGGCGCATATCATAGGCGAGGTCGATCGAGGGCGAGTAGAACTCGGTGCCCCGGGGCCGGACCAGAAGGTCGAAGATGCCCTGATAGGGCACCGGCGCGATCAGGCTGACCTGGAGCCAGAGGGAGGGCAGCTTGCGCATGGTCATATGGTCGACGATCGGCTCCAGGCGCACCTCATGGCCGCGGTAGCGCCCGGTCAGGACCGGAAAATCGACATCGTCCTGGACCACGCGATATTGCTCGAAGAGATCGAGGCAGCCGCTGAAGAAGCCGCCGCGCAGCCGCCGAAAGCGCTCCCGATCGCGCCGATAGAGCCAGCTGAGGGCGATGAGGGCGGCAGCGGCGACCGCGAGGACGTCCCAGCGCATGAACATGGGATCAGAATGCCGAAATGCCGGCGCCGCTCAAGGGCGGCGCCGGCCGTCACCGATCACAAGCCTCGCGATCAGTACCCCTGGGGCCGCGGCCAGGGCATGGTGAACTGATCGCCCCGGCGGACATAGCGATACCGGAAGAAGGCGAACCAGAGCGAGGCGATCACATAGAAGGCCATCATCGCCAGCAGCTGACGGCCATAGCCGAGATAGACCGCGACGAAGGTGGCGACGCAGAGCACCAGCAGGACCGCGGCCGGAAGCGGATGAAAGGGATGCTCGTAGCCCCGCTGGATCGAGCCGAGCGGCCACTTCCGGCGGAACTTCCACATGTTGAAGGGCATGAAGGTGTAATTCAGCAAGCCCGACAGGATCGAGAAGGTGATGATCTGGGCCAGCGGAATATAGAGGGCGAAGACCGCGGCGATGGGGATCAGGAACAGGATCGAGCGAAACGGCGTGCGGTAGCGCGGGTGCACGGCGCCGAACCAGGAGGGAAGATAGCGGTCGCGGCCCATGGAGAACCAGGCGCGCGCCGCATCGTTGATGCAGCCATTGGCCGAGGCGATGGCGGAGAACAGCGTGCCGACGAAGAGGATGACGGTGAGCCATGGGCTGCCCAGCACCCGGGCCGCGTCGAAGAGTGGGGCTAGCTCCGCATCCCAGCCGATATATTCCCAGGGCAGCAGGCCGGAGACGATGTACCAGGTGAGCGCGGCGGCGATCAGCAGGGTGATCATGCCGGTCATCGTCCCCAAGGGCAGGGCACGGCCCGGTGAGCGCACCTCTTCCGCCGACTGGCAGGTGCCCTCGATGCCGAGATAGTACCAGATGCCAAAGTGGAGGGAGGCGCGCACGCCGAGCCAGCCATAGGGCAGATCGGTGAGCAGATGCTGGTGCAGCAGCACCGCGGTCGGATTCCAGGGATGCACGCCGATGAAGAGGATGACGATCGAAAGGAAGGCGGCCGCGGTGATGACGAAGTTCACCGTCAGCGTCATGAACACGCCGCGATAGTTGAGCCAGGCCAGCAGCGCCAGGCAGACGATGGTGAAGGGCTCCCACGGAATGTCATGGCCGAGCTCGCCCGCGCCGATCTGGATGAGCTGACCGGCAACCTGGACGTCGCCCGCCTCCAGCATGGTATAGGCGAGCACGAGATAGAGCCCGACATTGAAGGCCATCAGCGGCCCGATGGTGTGCTTGGCCTGGGCGTACTGCCCGCCGGCCGCGGCCACGGTCGAGGTGATCTCCGAATCGATCATCGCGACGCAGGTATAGAGCAGGCCGATGACCCAGCAGGAGATGAGCGCGCCGAAGGCCCCGCCTTTGCCCACGCCGTAGTTCCAGCCCATGAACTCGCCGACCAGCACGATGCCGACGCCGAGAGCCCAGACATGGACGGGCCCCAGGACCTTCAGAAGGTTGATCTGCTTGGTCTGACCCTGGACCGCGACCTGCTCGCTCATCGTTCAATTCCCCTTGGCTTTGCTGCTCTCGCCGAAGAGCTCGTCAACGCCCTCGCGGGAGCTGAGCAGGACGTCCTCGCCGAAACTCCGATTTGTCGTAATGAAGTCCCAGAACATCCACAGGATGAGGACCGCCGAGACGGCCCAGGCGATCCAGCCGAGTGATGTGCACATGCCTCTTCTCCTCTGCCGGTTCCGTCGATGCCCGCGGGCCTCAGTCGAACTTCTCGGCGATGACTTGTTTGTATTCCTTCTCGGACAGCACCAGCATGAAGATGAAATAGCCGATGATGACCGCCCCCGTGATCACGACGCCAGCGACGTCGATGGTGTAGTCGAAGGGCTGGGTGATGATCTCCGCCGCCGATTCCTTCGTGTAGCCGAGCTTCTCCCATTGCGCCTGCATGACCGGGTTCTGGCCCAGCTTCTCCCAGGTCAATCCCGTCCAGGTCCTGGTACCGTCGGCGCCGACCTGATAGGTGACGCCCGGAGGCAGCTTCTCCACCCGCGAAGGCACGGCGATCCTCAGCCAGATCGGCAGGAACAGGGCGCAGAAGACGAGTGCCAGAAGGAAGACGACGTCGAAAAGCTGGCCGCCGATGCTCTGGCGGGGCGGCACGTATCGCTTGATCATGAGAACTCCCCGGATTCCGGTCAGCGCCCCGCGTCGAGATGCCGGATGTCGACGGACATGACCGAGCAGGAAGAGGCGACCTTCGATGAGCTCCTGGACGAGGCCAAGGACATCGACAAGGACATCGAGCGCCTCGAAAACGAAACCCCAACATCGGAGCTCATCATGGACCGCTCAGGCGTCGTCAGCTTCCGCGCGGCCGCGCCAGCCGTGCACACCCGCATCGCCAATCTGCCCGGCGGGCAGCAAACCTGGAATTTCGGCGCCGCCCTGGCGCTGGTGCTCGAGGAACGCGATCCCGGTGTCGATACCGGCTTCGAGGCCGAGTGCCACCAGGAGATGGTGAACCGCGGCGCGGTGCCGAAGCGCGGCGGCATGATGATGCCGATGAACGGCCTGCTGACGCGCGCGCCGGATATCGGCACGACGCCCGGATCGCCTGGCGCCGCCTTGGTCGGGATCGATTACCGCTACGATCTGTTCGGCCTGGACGTGACCGCCATGCGCGCCCGCCTCATCGCCGCACGCATGGGGGCGATGGTGCTGACCAGCCAGGAGCCGACGGTGGTCATTCCGCGCCAGGACGCGCCGCTGCCCGACGCCGTGTGGATCGCGCGCGATGCCGCGGTCACCACGCAGGCCGATCTGAACACCCGGGCGATTACGCTGACCCCACACACCGTCAGTTCGCGGCACATGATCCTGCGCAGCGCG
>DATFRE010000609.1:0-5280 GCA_035263545.1 Dongiaceae bacterium | reverse complement strand
GAATTGCCCCTCGGCGCCGATGTTCCAGACATTGGCGCGAAAACCGAGGGAGAGGCCGGTGCCGATCAGGATGAGGGGCGATGCCTTGACCAGAAGCTCGGGCAGGCTGCCCGGCGAAACCAGCGGCTTGATGAAGAAGGTATAGAGCGCAAGCTCGGGGTCGCGGCCGAGGATCTCGAAGACCAAGGCGCTGGTGAGCAAAGTGAGGGCAAGCGCGACCAGGGGCGAGGCATAGGTCCAGAAAATGGAGTGATGGCCGCGGGGCTCAAGCCGTAGCAGCATGAGCCCCTCCGCCCGGCGCTGCCGCACTGCCGCCCATGAGCAGGCCGATCTCCTCGATGGTGACCTCGGCGACCGGGCGGGCCGGAGAGAGCCGGCCGCCGGCAATGACGGCGATCCGGTCGCAGAGACCGAAGATCTCGTCGAGATCCTGGGAGATGATCACCACCGCCGCGCCATTGGCCGCGAGATCGAGGAGCGCCTGATGGATGGCGGCCGCCGCACCGGCATCGACGCCCCAGGTGGGCTGCGAGACGACGAGCAGGCCGGGGCGCTGCAGGATCTCCCGTCCCACGATGAATTTCTGGAGATTGCCGCCGGAGAGGCTGCGCGCTTCGGCACCGGGCCCCTGGGTGCGCACGTCGAAATCCTTGATCACATGGCGGGCATAGCCAACCGTCCGGCTGGAATCGATCAGGCCAGCGGGCGCGAGGCCGAGCGGGCGGTGGCCGCTGAGGAAGGCATTCTCCGCGAGGCTCATATCGCGCACGGCCCCATGGCCGTTGCGCTCCTCCGGCACGAAGGCGGCACCGAGCGAGCGCCGCTGGCCGGGGCCCAGCCGGCCGACCGGCTTGCCATCGATCTGAATCGCCTCCGGGCGCTCGGCGAGGGCTTCGCCGGAGAGTGCCGCCATGAGCTCGTTCTGGCCGTTGCCGGCGATGCCGCCGATACCCAGGATCTCGCCGCCGGCCACGGCGATGGAGATATCCTTGAGATTGGTGCCGAACTGCTGGTCGGAGACGAGGCTGAGGTTCTGCACCGTGAGGCGGGCGGCACCACCACCGGTGCGCCGGCCATGCTGCGGCGGCTTCAGCTCGGTTCCGATCATGAGCTCGGCCAGACGCTGCGCCGTCTCGCGCCGGGGATCGCATTCTGCCACGACCTTGCCGAGGCGCATGATCGTCGCCCGCTCGCACAGCACCTTTATCTCTTCCAGCTTGTGGCTGATGTAGAGGATCGCGCAGCCCTCGCCGGCGAGGCGACGCAGAGTCTCGAAGAGCTTCGTCACCTCCTGCGGCGTCAGCACCGAGGTGGGCTCATCCATGATCAGAAGCTTCGGGTTCTGCAGCAGGCATCGGACGATCTCGATGCGCTGGCGCTCGCCCACCGAGAGGTCGCCTACATGGCGATCGGGATCCAGCGGCAGGCCATAGGCCCGCGACACCTCGATGATGCGCGGCTTCAAATGGCGGCGCAGCTCGCGATCCTCCACGGCGAGCGAGATGTTCTCGGCGACGGAAAGCGCCTCGAACAGCGAGAAATGCTGGAACACCATGCCGATGCCGAGATGGCGGGCGAAATGCGGGTTCGGTATGTGGATCGCCTGGCCCTGCCAGAAGAGCTCCCCGGCATCGGCCTGCAGCACGCCGTAGATGATCTTCACCAGCGTGCTCTTGCCGGCGCCGTTCTCGCCGAGAAGCGCATGGATCTCCCCCGGCAGGATCTCGAGATTCACATGGTCATTCGCCACCATGCCCGGGAAGCGCTTGACGATTCCTTTGAGGGTGAGAAGCGGTGCGGTGCCTGGAAGGGGAGCAGTCACGCTCGAGCCCTCGCGTTGATCCGCTGCCGCGGATCAGACCCCCCACCCCGACCCTCTCCCGCAAGGGGGGAGGCGGATAAGCGATGTCGGAGACCGCGCCCGTTGTCCTGGACCCCGGCTTTCGCCGGGGTGACGGCGGGAAAATGCGCCGCCATATCTCCCCCTGTCCCTGATTCTTATTCAGCCATTTATCAGTATGGAATCCTGTCCGGCTTATCCACCCATTCCTTGAAGACGCGCTGGCCCTCGGGCAGAGGCAGATGGATGAAGGGCAGGCTGCGGCCCGAGATCGGCTTGGTGAACTCGCGATAGATCGCGTCGTCGTCGAAGCCGATGGCCGCCGCATCCTCGCGGGTATTGGCGTAGTAGACCCGGTCGAGCCGCGACCAGTAGATGGCGCCCAGGCACATGGGGCAGGGCTCGCAGCTCGTATAGAGCTCGCAGCCCGCGAGGCTGAAGCTGCCGATCCGCCGGCAAGCCTCGCGGATGACGACCACCTCCGCATGGGCGGTCGGATCGTTGGTGGAGGTCACGCGGTTGGAGCCCTCGGCCAATATCTCCTGGCCGCGAACGATGATGGCGCCGAAGGGGCCGCCGAGGCCTGCGCGCATGTACTCTCCGGACAGCTCGACGGCCCGGCGCATGAAATTCTCAGCGGTTTTCATGAGCGGGTATTCACCTGCGGTCCCCGGAGGCTCGCCCGAGCCGAAGAGGCGGCGACCCGATCGCGCGCGATCGCCTCGGAGCAGGCGAGGAGCTCGCCCGCCACGGCGACCGCGATCGATGCGGGCTCCTTCCCCGTGATCTGCGGCAGACCGATGGGACAGATAAGCCGATTCAGCATGGCCTCGCCATGTCCGCGGGCCCGCAGGCGGCGCAGGAAACTCGTCCGCTTGGTATCGCTGCCGATGAGGCCGAGATAGCCGAAATCCCCGCGGGCCAGGATCCGGTCGCAGATCTCGAGATCGGTCGCGTGGCTATGGGTCATCACCAGATAGAAGCAGCCGCAAGGCGCGTTCTTGACCTCGTAGCGCGGGGAGCCGGAGCAATCGGTCTCGACATTGGGCGGAAGAACCTCTGGAAACATATCGGCGCGGGCATCGATCCAGCGGATGCGATAGGGCAGCAGCGCCAGAATCCCGACCAGCGCCCTGGCCACATGGCCGGCGCCGAAGAGATAGAGCTCCTGGCGCGAATCGACCATCCGCTCGAGAAGATAGCATGGCCCTTCGCCGCCGTGATCGAAGAGGACCGCCGGCGTCTCGCTTCGCGCCAGGGTGGCGAGCGCGGCCGGGAGATCGGCGCCGATCTCGACAGCGGGCGTGCCCGGCTCCAGCACGAGCTTGGTGAGCGGCGACATCCGGGTCAGGAGGACACGCTCGCCGGGAGTCTGATGCCAGGCCTGGAGCCAGGGCAGCGCACCCGCCGTCAAAGTCTCGAACAGCAGGGTGACGCGCCCGCCGCAGCATTGGCCGAGGCTGGGGCCGAGCGCGAATTCGACGAGCTCTGCGCGCGGGGCGGCGAAGGTCTGCAGCAGGCTGCGTGCCTCGGCCACGGCCTTGAACTCGAGATGGCCGCCGCCGACGGAGCCGGCGATCCCGTCGAGATGGACCAGCATCTTGGCACCGGCCTCTCGCGGCGCGGAGCCCTCGGTCGCGGCGACAGTGACCATGATGCAGGCCTTGCCGCGCGCGAGGCAGGTCAGCGCGGCGGAGAGCCAGTCTGGCGATGGATCGCTCATTCGCTGGAATACCCCCTCTATTCGGCGCTGCCGGCGCGGCGGATCGCGGCCGGGCGCGCCTGATCTTGCGGTTGATCCTGTCGGGTCGGCGCCGAGGCCCGGCGCGCGCGGATATCCTCGACGGCGAGCAGCACGCGCTCCGGCGTGGCCGGGGCATCGAGCGCCGGCATCAGACGGTAGCCGGCAAGGCTCGCGATGGCGTCGGAAATGGCGGCGAAGACGGAGATCGCGAGCATGAGCGGCGGCTCGCCCACGGCCTTGGAGCGGAAGATCGTCGGCTCCCGGTTCTCGTTCGCCAGCAGCGTCATGCGGAAATCCGCCGGCCGGTCGCTGCAGGCGGGAATCTTGTAGGTGCTGGGGGCGTGGGTCCTGAGGCGACCGGTCGAATCCCAGACCAGCTCCTCGCTGGTGAGCCAGCCCATGCCCTGGACGAATCCGCCTTCGATCTGTCCAAGGTCGATGGCGGGATTCAGCGACTTGCCGACATCGTGGAGGATATCGACGCGGGTCACCTTGTATTCGCCGGTGAGGGTATCGACCAGCACCTCGCTGACCGCCGCGCCATAAGCGAAATAGTAGAAGGGCCGTCCGGAGGCGGTGCTGCGGTCGTAATAGATCCCCGGCGTGGCGTAGTAGCCCGTCGCCGAGAGGGAAACCCGGGCCAGCCAGGCCTGCTGGATCAGATCGGCAAAGGCGATCTCCAGAGCCCCGACGGCGACACGTCCCGGCAGGAAGCGGATCTCCTCGGGCGGGGTTCCGTATTTGGCGCTGGCGAAATCGATCAGGCGCTGCTTCAGGGTTCGGGCCGCGGCGAGCGCCGCCATGCCGTTGATGTCGGAGCCCGAGGAGGCGGCGGTGGCGGAGGTGTTGGGCACCTTGCCGGTGCTGGTGGCGGTGATCTTGATGCGGTCGAGATCGACCTGCAGCTCCTCGGCGACGACCTGGGCCACCTTGACGAACAGGCCCTGGCCCATCTCGGTGCCGCCGTGATTCAGATGGATGCTGCCATCGGTATAGATATGGATGAGTGCGCCGGCCTGGTTGAGATGGCTCGTGGTAAAGGAGATGCCGAACTTGGCCGGCGTCAGCGCCAGGCCCTTCTTGAGCCAGGGGCTCTCGGCATTGAAGGCGGCGATGGCGCGCCGCCGGCCGGCATAATCGGCGTGGGCTTCGAGGGCCGCGATCATCTCCGGCAGGACATTGTCCTCGACGGTCTGACGATAGGGCGTGATGTTGCGCTCGTCCTTGCCGTAGAGGTTGAGCTTGCGGATCTCCAGCGGATCCTTGCCGAGATGCCGCGCGATCGCCTCCATCACCGTCTCGATGCCCATCATCCCCTGGGGCCCGCCGAAGCCGCGGAAGGCGGTGTTGGAGACGGTGTTGGTTCGGCAGCGATGGGAGGTGATGGCGACCTGGTCGAGGTAGTAGCCGTTATCGGCGTGGAACATGGCCCGGTCGGAGATGGCGCCGGTGAGATCGGCGGAGCACCCGCCGCGGCAGGCCTGCATGAACTCGATGCCGAGGATGCGGCCTTCGCGATCGAAGCCGACATCATAGTCGATCAGGAAGTCGTGGCGCTTGCCGGTCATGATCATGTCGTCGTCGCGTTCCAGGCGGAACTTCGCCGGCCGGCCGGTCTTGACTGCGGCGAGCGCTGCAATGGCAGCCCATTGCGCCGCCTGGGTCTCCTTTCCGCCGAACCCGCCGCCCATGCGCC
>DATFRE010000608.1:0-4860 GCA_035263545.1 Dongiaceae bacterium | reverse complement strand
GGCGGTGCTGTCGGGCTGGGTCAGGATGTAGCCCTCGCCGTCGAGCTCGAGCTGGCCGCGGAAGATCTCGGTCGCCGGCGTATGGCCGATGGCGACGAAGAGCCCCTCCACGGCGAGCATGGAGACAGCACCGGTCTTCACATTGCGCAGCTTCAGACCCGCCACGCCCGGCGGATCACCCGCGCCCAGCACTTCCTCCACGACGCTGTTCCAGACGACCGTGATCTTCGGATTGCGGAACAGGCGCTCCTGCATGATCTTCTCGGCCCGGAAGCTGTCGCGGCGATGGATCAGCGTCACCTTGCTGGCGTGGTGGGTGAGATAGATCGCCTCCTCGACGGCGGTGTTGCCGCCGCCCACCACGGCGACTTCCTTGCCGCGGAAGAAGAAGCCATCGCAGGTGGCGCAGGCCGATACGCCGGCGCCGCGCAGATGCTGCTCGCTCGGCAGCCCGAGCCAGCGCGCCTGCGCGCCGGTGGCGATGATGACGGCATCCGCCACATAGAGATCGCCGCTGTCGCCGCGCGCCTCGAAGGGCCGGCGATGGAGATCGATGGAGGTGATGGTATCGGTGAACATGCGGGTGCCCACATGCTCGGCCTGGGCCTGCATCTGCTCCATCAGCCAGGGACCCTGGATCACGTCGGCGAAACCGGGGTAGTTCTCGACATCGGTCGTCGTGGTCATCTGGCCGCCCGCCGGGAGGCCCTGGACAAGCATCGGCTGCAGGCTGGCCCGGGCGGCATAGATCGCGGCGGTATAGCCGGCAGGCCCGGACCCGATGATCAGAACCCGGCTACGGTGCTTGTCGCTCATTTGGTGATTCCCCGTCTGCTTGCCTACAAAATAGAGAGGCGGTCCCGGTGGTACAAGGTAGGCGCCCCAAGAGGGGGATGCGCCCCCGGTGGAGAGGCTTTGCAGCGGCGGCTTCGCGTAATATAATTACCCAGTTCCCCGAGAGCGGAGGCGTTTCATGCGTCGGGTGAAGCTCGATCGCATTGACCGGCGCATACTGCACGATCTGCAGGCAGACGGTCGCATGACGAATGTGGAGCTGGCACGGCGGGCCGGCATTTCGGCGCCGCCTTGCCTGCGCCGTGTCCGCGCCTTGGAGAAGGCCGGGCTGATCAAGGGTTATCACGCCGAGGTCAATGCCGAGGCTCTGGGTTTCGCCGTGACCATCTTCGCCCAGGTCGGCCTCTCCAGCCAGGCGGAGCCGGATCTGAAGGCCTTCGAGGCGCTGATGGCGTCATACCCCGAGGTTCGCGAATGCCACATGCTGGCGGGCGAGGCGGACTTCCTGCTCCGCATCGTCGCCACGGACTGGGATGCCTATCAGCGCTTCCTGACGACGCGGCTGACGCCGGCGCCCAATGTCAGCCATGTGAAATCGGCGCTCGCGATCCGCACCAGCAAATCGGAGCCCGGCGTGCCCATCGACGCCGACCCGCTGCCTAACTCTTCTTCTTAAGCAGCTCGACCTCGGCTTCGAGCTCGGCGATGCGGGCCAGCATCGCCGCACTCGCCGCCTCGACATCGGCGAGGCTGAAGAGCTGCGGGATGTGCTGCGGGCAGTTCAGATCCCAGGCCGCGACCTCGAAGATAATGGCCCGCATCGCCGCCCGGTTGAGCTTCGCGGGCCGCAGGCACTCAATCAGCGCTTCGTTCTCGGCATTGTCCGCTTCGATGAGGCGCGCCTCGCCCCAGATCTGCACCCGCCGGCGGTCGGCCCAATCCATGAGAAAGAGGAGGGCCTTGGGATTCTCCGAGAGATTGCCGAGAGTGATGTACTGCCGGTTGCCCTCGAGATCGACGAAGCCGAGGCGGCGCTCATCGAGCACGCCGAGGAAGCCCGGCGGCCCGCCGCGATGCTGGATATAGGGCTGGCCGTCGCGGCTCGCCGTCGCCAGGAAGAAGCTGTCGCGCGCGAGGCGGGTGAAGCCTCGCTTCACTATTTGAACTGCACCTTGACGATCTCGTAGGACTTGGAGCCGCCCGGCGTCGAGACCTCCACCGTGTCGCCGACCTGCTTGCCGATGAGCGCGCGGGCCAGCGGCGAGGTGATGGAGAGGCGCTTGGTCTTGATGTCGGATTCGTCCTGGCCGACGATCTGATAGGCGGCCTTCTCGTCCGTATCCTCATCCACCAGCGTCACGGTGGCGCCGAACTTCACATGGCGGCCGGAGAGCTTGCTGACATCGATGACCTCGGCGCGGCTGATCTTGTCCTCGAGCTCGGCGAGCCGCCCCTCGATGAAGCTCTGGCGCTCGCGCGCGGCATGGTATTCGGCGTTCTCGGACAGATCGCCATGCTCCCTGGCCTCCGCGATGGCGCGGATGACGGCCGGCCGCTCGACCGACCTCAAATGCCTCAGCTCCTCTTCCAGGCGGGCATAGCCATCCGCGGTCATCGGTATCTTCTGCATATTCACGATCGCTCTCCGTAGTCGCAGCTAAGTGCCTGCAACAGCGCAAAAAATCTACGTCCGCGCTGCGCTCCGCAGCCCGGCCGTCAGTTCGGGACGTTAAAAGTAAGCCTGGAGGGGGGCGACTTCAAGCTCGCCGCTGGCCAGGTCGGCGATGGCGGCGACGCTGGCGCGCGCGCCGGGGACGGTCGTGTAATAGGCGATGTTCCCCAGCAGAGCTGCCTGGCGGAGGTTGAAGCTGTCCGCCATCGCCTGGGAACCCTCGACCGTATTGAAGATGAGCTGCACGGCCCCGTCCTTCATGGCATCGACGATATGGGGCCGGCCCTCATGGACCTTGTTGATGCGCTCCACGGCGATGCCGCGGGCGGCGAGGTACTCGGCCGTGCCCACGGTCGCCAGCAGGCGAAAGCCGAGGCCGGCGAGCTTGCGGCAGGGCTCGACCATCGCCGGCTTGTCCTTGTCCTTGACCGAGACGAAGACGGTGCCCTTGGTCGGCAGGCGCAGCCCGGCGCCGAGCTGCGACTTGGCGAAGGCGCGGGCGAAGCTGAAGTCGAGCCCCATGACCTCGCCGGTGGATTTCATCTCCGGCCCCAGGATGACGTCGACGCCGGGGAAGCGGGCGAATGGGAAGACCGCCTCCTTCACCGCGGTATGCCGGTGGTTCGGCCTGGCTAGGCTGAAATCCTGAAGCCGCTCGCCGGCCATGACCCGGGCCGCGATCTTGGCGATGGGATTGCCCGTGGCCTTGGCGACGAAGGGCACGGTGCGGCTCGCCCGGGGATTGACCTCGAGCACATAGATGTCGCTGCCCTTGACGGCGAATTGCGTGTTCATCAACCCGACGACGTCGAGGCCGCGGGCCAACGCCTCGGTCTGCCGCTCGATCTCGGCGATGATCTCGGGGGAGAGGGTATAGGGCGGTAGCGAGCAGGCGGAATCGCCGGAATGGATGCCCGCCTCCTCGATATGCTCCATCACGCCGGCGACGAAGACCGTCTCGCGGTCGGCGACCGCGTCGACATCCACCTCGATGGCATCCTGGAGATACGAGTCGATCAGAACCGGATTGCGCCCGGAGACCTGGACCGCACGCGCCATGTAGCGCAGCAGCTGGTCCTCGCGATGGACGATCTCCATGGCGCGGCCGCCCAGGACATAGGAGGGTCGGATCACCACCGGATAGCCGATACCGGCCGCGACAAGGCGCGCCTCCTCGACGCTGCGCGCCGTGCCGTTGGCGGGCTGGCGAAGGGCGAGCCTGGCGAGGAGCTTCTGGAAGCGTTCACGATCCTCCGCCAGGTCGATGGCATCGGGGGAGGTGCCGAGGATCGGGATGTTTGCCTGCTCCAGCGCGGCGGCGAGCTTCAGCGGAGTCTGGCCGCCGAACTGGACGATGACGCCGAGAAGCTTGCCGCGCCGCTGCTCGATGCGCGCGATCTCGATCACGTCCTCGGCGGTCAGCGGCTCGAAATAGAGCCGGTCGGAGGTGTCGTAGTCGGTGGAGACCGTCTCGGGATTGCAATTGACCATGATGGTCTCGATGCCGGCCTCGCGCAGCGCATAGGCGGCATGGACACAGCAATAGTCGAACTCGATGCCCTGGCCGATCCGGTTCGGGCCGCCGCCGAGGATCATCACCTTGGGCCGGTCGCTCGGCTCCGCCTCGCAGGCGCCCGCCTGCTCGGGGTCGGCCACATAGCAGGAATACATATAAGAAGTGGCCGAGGCGAACTCGCCGGCGCAGGTATCGATGCGCTTATAGACAGGCCGGATGCCGAGCGCGCGGCGTTTCTCGGCGATCTCGTCTTCCGAGAGGCCGGCCAGGATCGCGAGCCGCGCATCGCTGAAGCCCATCTGCTTCAGACGCAGGAACTCCGCCGTCGATCCGGGCAGGCCCTTGGCTTTGATCTCGGCCTCCGCGGCGACGACCTTCTGCACCTCGCGCAGGAACCAGGGATCGAAGCGGCAGATTGTCGCGACCTCCTCCTCGGTGAGGCCGAGACGGAAGGCCTGGGCGATGGTGAGCAGCCGGTCGGGGGTCGGGCGGGCCAGCGCCACCCGCGCCGCGCCGGCATCGGCGATGTCGAGATCGTCGAAGCCGGCAAGGCCGGTCTCCATGGAGCGCAGCGCCTTCTGCACCGCCTCGGCGAAGCTGCGCCCCACCGACATGGCCTCGCCGACGGACTTCATGGAGGTGGTGAGGAGTGGCTCGGCCCCGGGGAATTTCTCGAAGGTGAAGCGCGGCATCTTGACCACGACATAGTCGATGGTCGGCTCGAAGGAGGCGGGCGTCACCCGGGTGATGTCGTTGGCGAGCTCGTCGAGGGTGTAGCCGACGGCGAGCTTCGCCGCGATCTTGGCGATGGGGAAGCCCGTCGCCTTGGAGGCCAGCGCCGAGGAACGCGAGACGCGCGGGTTCATCTCGATGATGA